>NZ_RZOM01000319.1:0-5835 GCF_003999175.1 Mesorhizobium sp. M7A.F.Ca.ET.027.03.2.1
GTGCAACCGCACCGAGGCGCTGTCGGGACGGCCATCGCCGATCACCGCGATGATCTGGCGAAAGCCCGCCGTCGTCACTGCCTCGATCAGGCTTTGCATCAGCTTGAGCCCGACGCCCTGGCCCTTGGCCTCGGGCGCGACATAGACCGAATCCTCGACGATGAAGCGATAGGCCGGGCGTGGCCGGAAGGCGCCGGCATAGGCGTAGCCGAGAACGGCGCCGTCCTTCTCCGCCACCAGGTAAGGAAAGCCGCCGGCCGTCAGGCTGTCGAATCGAACACCCATCTCCGCACGGCTCGGCGGCTCCAGCTCATAGCTCGCCGTGCCTTGGGTCACCGCATCGGCATAGATGTCCGTGACGCTGTCGAGGTCGGCCACCGTGGCAGGCCGGATCGCAATATTGCTCATTGTTTATGCATGCCGTTTCTCTGCTCGCAATAACAGCAAAGGCCAAGACAAAAGAAAAGGGCGGCCGTTGGGCCGCCCTTCCGGAAGTTGATGGTCCAATGCCGCTTTAGCGGCGGTCGCCCCTGAAATGCAGCAGGAACATGAACAGGTTGATGAAGTCGAGATAGAGCGTCAGAGCGCCCATGATCGCCTTGCGGCCGGCGACGTCGGAAGTGTCGCCCTCGAAATACATCTCCTTGATCTTCTGCGTGTCATAGGCGGTCAGGCCCGCGAAGACCAGCACGCCGATCGCCGACACGGCAAAGGACAGCGCCGACGACTGCAGGAAGATATTGATCACCGACGCGATGATGATGCCGAACACGCCCATGATCAGGAACGAGCCCATCGCCGTCAGGTCGCGCTTGGTGGTGTAGCCGAACAGCGACAGCGCACCGAAGGCGGCGGCCGTGGCGAAGAAGGTCTGTGAGATGCTGGCCGTGGTGTAGACCAGGAAGATCGAAGACAGCGACAGGCCGACGAGACCAGCATAGACCCAGAACGTCGTCTGCGCCGCCGAAACGCTCATCGACTGAACGCGGAACGACAGGAACAGCACGGCAGCCAGCGGCGCCAGCATCACCACCCAGCGCAGCGGCGAGCCGAAGATCGCGTAGCCGAAGGAGGTCAGCATCTCGCCGCTTGGCAGCGTCGCGACAGCCGAAGCCGGATCGGTGGTGGTGGCCAGCATGATCGTGCCGATCGCGGCAAGACCAGTGATGAGGAGGCCAAGCCCCATCAGATTGTAGACCCTGATCATATAGGCGCGCAGGCCCTGATCGATGTCGGCACCGACGCTGACGCCGGGCACGGCGCGCGTCTGGTAGTTGCGAATGGGATCAGCCATTGTAGTCCTCTATTGCTTCTGCCCCGTCGGGTGTCAGGTCCTTCCGGACCCAGGCGCCGCTGGCAGGGCTCCAGCATGCCTGTGGCGAAATATGATGGTTATTCGCGTCAAGAACAAGTCCGTAACCGGATGTAACGGTTCGTGAGAGGGCGAAGTGCCGATTCCTCGGCTTTTCGGAGGGCTTTCTTACCAAGATTTAATCCAGGATGCCCATTTCCGGGCCTGTAGTCACAAATTGCGCAGCACCGGTGCTGCCTTATGGCCGAGCACCCGCCAGGTGCCGGCAAGACCAATGCCGACCGTGATCACCAGCGAAAACAGAATGGTCGATACTGCCACCTCGGGCATGAAATGCGACGGCAATGTCATGATGCGCGCGACGACGAACCAGGCCGCCGCACTGCCCGCCGCCAGCGCGAAGATGGCGGTGGCCAGTCCGATCAGCATGTATTCGAGCGAGAAGGCCGATATCAGCGTCGTGCGTGTCGCCCCCAGCGTCTTCAGCACCACCGCATCATGGATGCGCGCCCGGTTGCCGGCGGCGAGCGCGCCGGCCAGCACCAGCACCGAAGCGATCAGCGCCACGCCGGCCGCGGCCCGGATCGCCGAGCCGAGCTGTCCGACCAGCCGGTTGACGACATCGAGCGCGTCCTTGACCCGCACCGTCGTCACCGCCGGGAAGGCGCGGGTGACGGCGTTGAGGATGCGGGCGTCGTCGGCCGTCGAGGTACTCTTTTCGGTCAGCGTCGCCATCCAGCCATGCGGGGCGCCCGCGAATGTGTTGGGCGAGAACACCATGACGAAATTGATGCCCATCGTCTCCCACTCGACTTGGCGGAAATTGGCGATCCTGGCGGTGACATTGCGTCCGAGCACGTTGACGGTGATGGTATCGCCGAGCTTCAGCCCGATCTCCTTGCCTTCTTGCGCCGAAAACGAAACCAGCGGCTCGCCGCTGTAATCTTCGGGCCACCAACTGCCCTCGGTCAACGTCGCGTTCTGCGGCTGCCTGGTGTCATAGGTCAGGCCGCGGTCGCCCCTCAGCACCCAGGCGCCTTCCGCCGGCACCTTCACCTTGTCGACATCGATACCGTTCAGCGCCATCACCCGGCCGCGCAGCATCGGCACCTTGGCCAGTACGCCCTGCGGCGCCTCCTTGCCGATCAGCGCCGAGAAAGACGCGACGTCGGCGCTCTGGATGTCGACGAAGAAGAAGTTCGGCGCCCGTTCCGGCAGGCTGCCGGAGATCTGCCGCCTGAGATTGCCGTCGATCAGCGCCAGCGTCACCAGCAGCGTCAGGCCGAGCCCCAAGGACAGCACCACCGATGGCGTCAGCGCGCCTGGCCGATGGATGTTGCCGATAGCGAGCCTGAGCGCCACGAAGCGCACGCGCGGGCTCTTCCTGGCCGCCCATTGCACCAGTGCGCCGACCACGCGCAGCACCAGGAAGGCGAAGACGGTAGCGCCGACAAAGATCGAGGCGATGCGCTGGTCGCCGGAAAACAGAATGGCCAGCGCCGCCAGCAACAGCGCGATGCCTATGGCCGCCGCGACATAGGCGGGGCGCGGCAAGCCGCGGCCTTCCAGCCCCATCTCGCGAAACAGCGCGGCTGCCGGCACATCGCGGGCGCGGCCGAGCGGCAGCAGCGCGAAAGCCAACGTCACCAGCAGGCCGAACAGCGCCGCCATGCCGAGCGCGCCGGGATAGAAGCCGCCTGCGGCCGGCACCGGAATGACGGATTGCAAGGCCGCACTCGCTGCGAACGGCATCAGCGCGCCGAGCACAAGGCCCAGCACGATACCCAATGCGGCAATGATCAGGATCTGCACCAGATAGACGGCAAAGACGAAGCCGCCCGAAGCGCCCAGGCTCTTGAAGGTGGCGATCACGCCGCGCTTGCCGTCGAGATAGGCGCGCACCGCATTGGCGACGCCCACACCGCCGACCACCAGCGCCGTCAGCCCGACCAGGGTCAGGAACTGAGAGAAACGTTCAATGTTGGACGACAGCGCGGGCGCCGCGTTGCTGCGTGTGCGGATCGACCAGCCTGCTTCGGGGAAATCCCTGGCCGCCTGGTCCTGGATGCCCTTCAGTCGCGCCTCGTCGGCGTCTGCCGGTAGGCGGATCTTGTAGGCATTCTCGACCAGGCTGCCCGGCTGGATCAGTCCAGTGGCCGCCAGCCCGTCCGTCGAGATCATCAGCCTTGGCGCGAAGCCGAAACCGTCGGACACGGCGTCCGGTTCGGCGACCAGCCTGGCGCGCAGTTCGAAAGTGGCGGTACCAAGCTTCAGCCGGTCGCCGATCTTGACGTGCAGCCGCTCGAACAGAAGGTCGGGTGCCGCCGCACCGAAGACGCCGAACTCTTCGCCGAACAGTTCCTGTTTCGAGAGTGCCGGCTCGGTCTCCAGCGTGCCATAGAGAGGATAGGCATGGTCGACCGCCTTGGCCTCGACCAGCGCCTGGTCGGATCCGTCGGCCAGACGCGCCATCGAACGCATGCTGGCGGTCCGGGAAACTGTGCCGAGCCCGTCAAGGAAGCTGCGCTCCGCCTGGCTGGCGTCACGCTGGTTGATCTCGAAGCGAAGGTCGCCGCCCAGCAGCGTCTGGCCCTGATTGGCGACACCGGCGGTGATCGAACGCGCCACCGAGTTGACGCCGCCGATGGCCGCGACGCCGAGCGCGATGCAGGCGAGAAAGATCAGGAAGCCGGACAGGCCGCCGCGCATCTCGCGCAACGAGAAGCGGACCGCGAGCCTCAACGTCCGGGACAGCGGCATCAGGCCGTCACCTTGACAGGCGCCGGCGCCTCGATCCGGCCCGAGCGCATCGATACCTGGCGCGAACAGCGTGCCGCGAGCGCCGGATCATGGGTCACCAGCACCAGCGTCATGCCGCGCTCGGCCGCTTTGGCAAACAGGAGGTCGGCGACCTGCCGCCCGGTCGCCTGGTCGAGATTGCCGGTCGGCTCGTCGGCGATCAAGATGCGCGGCGATGGCGCCAATGCGCGGGCGATCGCCACGCGCTGCTGCTCGCCGCCCGACAATTCGCCGGGATAGTGGGTGACGCGGTCGCTGAGGCCAACCGCCGCCAGCTCGCGCGCCGCCACCGAAAACGGATCGGCATGGCCGGCCAGTTCCAGCGGCACCGCGACATTTTCGAGCGCCGTCATGTTGGGAATGAGATGAAAGGACTGGAACACGATGCCAATGTTTCGGCCTCGAAACGAAGCAATCTGGTCCTCGCTTTTGCCGTTGAGCAACTCACCAGCGATTCGGACCGTTCCCGAATCGACCCTTTCCAGGCCTGCCAGGACCATCAGCAATGTCGACTTGCCGGAACCCGAAGGCCCGACGATGCCGGTCGCCTCGCCGGTCGCCACATCAAGGCTGACACCCTTCAGCACATGGACCGATGAAGCGCCCTCGCCAAGGGTCAGGAATACATCTTTCAGCGCGACGACGGCTTCTGTCAAAATGAAATCGTCCTATAATCTGGGAAGGCTCTGCTTGCCGGAAGCCATCGACTGAAGAATTCCTAGCTCATATGGGGCCTGCCGCATGTCTTTCAAACGCAGTATTGCCGCAGGCCTCATGGTTTTCCTCGCCATTTGCGGCGCCATGCCGTCAGCGCGTGCCGAGCCGTTCAAAATCGTCGGCTTCGGCGACAGCCTGACGGCGGGCTATGGCCTTGGGCCTGACCAGGGCTTTACCGACAGGCTGCAGGCCGCCCTTCGCGCCAAAGGCCATGATGTGAGCGTCGCCAATGCCGGCGTTTCCGGCGACACGACGAGCGGTGGCCTGGCGCGGCTCGACTGGTCGGTGCCCGACGGCACGCAACTGGTCATCCTCGAACTCGGCGCCAACGACATGCTGCGCGGCGTTTCGCCCGACATCACCAGGAAGAACCTCGACGAGATGCTGAGCAAGCTGAAGCAGCGCAAGATTGCCGTGCTTCTGGCCGGCATGCGTGCCGCACCCAATCTCGGCCCCGACTACCAGAATGCGTTCGACGCCATTTTCCCGGACCTGGGGAAGAAATACGACGTCGTGCTCTACCCGTTCTTTCTCGACGGCGTCGCCGGCCAGCCCGGCATGCAACTCGAGGACGGCCTGCATCCGAGCGTTGAAGGCGTCGACCAGATAGTCGAACGCATCCTGCCGACGGTCGAGAAGGTGATCGCGGCAGTGCCGGGCGATTCCTAGCAGATTGGAACTGTTTCCGCGCAGGGGGCTTTTAACAGGGACTGTGGCCAACAAACCTCTTGCTCCGTTTGACTATCGATGATTCGCTGGGGATGACAGTTCGATTCGAGGAAGGGAGGCTCTTCATGCCGCGTCTTTTCACCGCCCTCGAAATTCCGCGTGACGCTGCCCTTTCGCTGTCCCTGCTGCGGGGCGGCTTGCCGGGAGCCCGCTGGATTGATGTCGAAAACTACCATCTGACGCTGCGCTTCATCGGCGATGTCCCCGGCCATGTCGCCGACGAGATCGCCAACGCGCTCGACCGCGTCCACCGCCCTTCCTTCTCGCTGGCGCTGTCC
>NZ_RZOM01000031.1:0-14085 GCF_003999175.1 Mesorhizobium sp. M7A.F.Ca.ET.027.03.2.1
TGGAGGATGTCGGGCGGGTCTGCCAGTCGATCGCCAAGCTCAGGCCGTTCATCATCGCCGAAGGCTGGTCGCCTGGTGCGCTGACCGACAAGGCCGGCCTGCGCGACAAGATCGCCCACTCCTGCGAACAATTGTCGTTGTTCTGATCATGCGGCCGGCGGAACTCGATCTCGCCAGATACAGAGTTCGGCTCGACAGCGAGACGGATTTTGCCGGCTGGCGTGACGCGGCACGGCGGCTGGCCCTGAATGAGGTCAGGCCCGAGGACGTCGACTGGCATGTCGCGCCGGGCTCTGATCAGGCAGAATTGCCCGAAGTGCCTGCGGGCGCGCAACTCGTCGTGCCGCGCGACTTCATCGGGCATGCCGAAACGGCGTTCTGCCATTCCGATCCCGGCCGGTTTGCCTTTCTCTACCGAATGCTTTGGCGGTTGCGCGACGAGCCTAAACTGCTGGAAATCGCGTCGGACCCCGACACCAGGCGGCTTGAGGCCATGGAAAAGGCGGTGCGGCGCGACAGCCACAAGATGCACGCCTTCGTACGCTTCCGGAAAATCGGCGACGGTGCCGATGAGCGCTATGTCGCCTGGTTCGAGCCGGATCATTTCATTGTCGAGCGCAACGCCGATTTCTTCGTCAGGCGTTTCACCGGCATGCGCTGGACGATCCTGACGCCATACGCCTCCGCCGATTGGGATGGCGAAAGGCTGGCTATCGGACCGGGCGCGGCCAAGGGCGATGCGCCGGATCAGGACGACACCGAGGCGCTCTGGCGCACCTATTTCGAGAACATCTTCAATCCGGCGCGATTGAAGGTGAAGGCCATGCAGAAGGAGATGCCGAAGAAATATTGGCGGAACCTTCCCGAGGCTTCGCTCATTCCAGACATGATCGCAGGAGCGGACAAGGCCGCCAAGGACATGATTGCGAAAATGCCGACAACACCCGCGCCGCACCACGCCAAGGTGCAGGCACGGCATTGGCCGAAGCAGCCCGCCGAAGCACCGGAAGATGATGCAGACACGATTCCCGAGTTGCGTGAGGTAGCGAAAGGCTGCCGCCGCTGCCCGCTGTGGCGCGACGCGACGCAGACTGTCTTCGGTGAAGGTCCCGACAATGCCAAGGTGATCTTCGTCGGCGAACAACCGGGGGATCAGGAGGATCTCGCCGGCAAACCTTTCGTTGGTCCGGCCGGCAAGGTGTTCGATGCGATCCTGGATGATGCCGGTGTCGATCGGCAAAAGGTCTATGTCACCAACGCAGTCAAGCACTTCAAGTTCGAGCCGCGCGGCAAGCGCCGCATCCACTCCAAGCCGAATTCCGGTGAGATTCAGGCCTGCCGCTGGTGGATCGACCAAGAATTCGAGCTGATCAAGCCGAACCTCGCCGTGGCACTCGGCGCGACGGCGGCGATGTCGCTGCTCGGCAAGGCGATCCCGGTGACAAAGATGCGCGGACAAGTGATCGAGCGCGAGGACGGATTGCGCGTGTTCATCACCATCCATCCCTCCTTCATTCTGCGCATCCGCGAGTCCGCGGACAAGGAGGCTGAACGCGAACGGTTCCTGCAGGATATGAAGCTGGTGAAGCGGCTGATGGCCGCCTGATTAGTCTGCTTTGCGCAATTCCGGACGGAAAACCGCTTCACACTTTTCCTGGAATTGCTTCAGCTACCTGATCAGAATTGCCCTGAGATCGTTGACATTCGTACCGGTCGGGCCGGGTACGAAGAGATCGCCAACCGCGTTGAAGGCCGTCCAGGCATTGTTGCCGGCAAGCATGGCCTTGGCATCGACACCGGCCGAGCGCATGCGCGACACGGTCGAGCCATCGGCGAAGGCGCCGGCATTGTCTTCCGAACCGTCGATGCCATCGGTGTCGGCGGCCAATGCGTGGATGCCTTCGACGCCGTTGATGCCGATAGCAAAGGCGAGCAGGAATTCCGAATTGCGGCCGCCCTTGCCTTTTGCCCGTAGCGTGACGGTTGTCTCGCCGCCCGACAGGACCAACACCGGCTTCGAAAATGGTCGGTTGCGCGTCGCCACTTCGCGCGCGATCGCGGCATGGACGCCGCCCACCTCGCGCGCTTCGCCCTCGATGGCATCGGAGAGGATAACGGCCTCGACACCCTGCCGTTTCGCTTCCGCAGCGGCGGCTTCCAGCGATACCCCGGCCGAAGCGATCAGATGCACCTCGTTGCGCGAAAAACGCTCGTCGTCCGGGCTTGGCGCATCGGCGGCCGGCGAATTGATATGCGCCATCACCGAGGCCGGCAGTTTCATGCCATAGGCCGATATCGAGGCCAGCGCGTCGGCGCGGATGCCTGTATCGGGTACGGTTGGGCCGGAGGCGACCATTGCCGGATTGTCGCCGGGAATATCGGAGACGATCAGCGATACCACCCTGGCCGGCCATGCGGCCGCTGCCAGCCTGCCGCCCTTGATGGTGGAAAGGTGCTTGCGGATGGTGTTCATCGCTGCGATCGGCGCACCCGAGGCGAGCAGCGCCTCGTTGACGGCGATCTCGTCGGCCAGCGTCAGGCTGCCGGCCGGCGACGGCAACAGCGCCGAGCCACCGCCGGAAATCAGCGCCACCACCAGATCATCCTCAGTCAGACCCTGGACCTTGGCGAGCAGGCGCCGCGAGGCTTCCAGACCGGCAGCGTCCGGCACCGGATGCGCCGCCTCGATGATCTCGATGCGCTCGCAGGTCGCGCCATAGCCATAGCGGGTGACGACCAGCCCATCGATGAGGCCGTCCCACACTTTCTCGAACGCTGCCGCCATCTGCGCCGAGCCTTTGCCCGCGCCGATGACGATGGTACGGCCCTTTGGCTTGGCCGGCAGATGATCCCGGATGGTTCGTTCCGGGTCGGCGGCGGCGATGGCGGCGTTGAAGACGGAGGTCAGGAAGGCCTTGGGATCGAGCACGGTCATTCGGCGTCCCGAGGCAATGCCAGGCCGCGCTTGTCGACGCCCAAATGATCGCACAGCGCATCTACGACGACGCCGTGATCCTCGCGCTCCGGCAGTCCGGAGACGGCGATCACCCCGATGACGCCGGCGCCCTTGACGGTCACCGGAAAGCCACCGCCGGCCAGCACGTAGTCGGCAATATCCAGCCCTTCGCCGATCTTGAAGCTGCGGTCGGGGCGCTGCTGTTCCAACACCATGCGATAGGTGCTTCTCAGGAACCGTTTGACCACATTGATCTTGCGCCGCGCCCAGTCGGGATTGGAAGCATTCGAGCCCGGCAGCGCGGCATAGAACAGCGGCCGGTCGAAGGTCCGGATATCGACGATGATTGGCAGGTTCCCGGCCAAAGCCCTATCGCGAATCGCGGTACCGATCTCAAAGGCAATGGCCTCGTCGAACTCCGAAAAGACGAGCGTGGCTTCCTGTCTTTTAATAGTCTCGATGTCGTCGGCCACTGTCTCGCTCCCGATGTCGTTGTTGGCTTTCGCCGACTATCGCGGCGTGGTCAAGACGTCAGCGGTCAGGCGCGCCCATCTGCTAGGACTTTGTCCAGCGCCGCCTCGGCATGAAGTTGGGTGACGTCGAAAGCTGGCAACGGATAGTCGTCCAAAGCGGCCAACAGCGGAAGCTCGGTGCAACCTAAGATCACCGCCTGCGCGCCGCGCGCCTGGAGGTCCAATGCCATATCCATCAGCGCAGCCCTTGAGTCCTGCTTCACGATGCCCAACGTCAGCTCATCGATGATGATACTGTGCAAGGCTTCACGTTGTTGCTGCGGCGGTGTGAGGACTTCGAGGCCATGACGCTGGCGCAGACGTCCCGAGAAGAAATCCTGCTCCATCGTATATCGCGTTCCCAACAGCCCCACACGCGCGAAGCCCCGTAACTGAATGGCCTGCGCTGTGGCATCGGCGACATGCAGCAGTGGGACGGAAAGCTGAGCCTCCACTTGGTCGGCCACACGGTGTGCGGTGACTGAGGTGAGCATCACTAAATCGGCGCCGGCCCTTTCCAGGTTTCGCGCCGCTTCGGCTACCGTTTCAGCGAGATCATCCCAGCGTCCGAGCGCGGCCATCTCGTTCAGTTCGTCGAAATCCAACGTGAACAGGACCGACCTGGCATTGTGATGTCCGCCGAGGCGCCGATGCGCGGCCTGATTGAGCAGCCGATAGTAAATCGCGCTCGATTCCGAACTCATCCCGCCTACCATACCGATGAGTTTATTCTGACGGACGGTCATCGACGGGGCTCCCCTCGCACCTGCCGCTGCACTATAGCAGATCGCTCTTCGCTGCGCGCCCCGCGACATAGACCTCGCGCACGGTGCGGTCGTCGCCAAGCGTCTGCAGGAGAAACAGTTCCTGCGCCAGCGTCTCGACCGTTTCCATCCTGAGCCGCATCGCCGGCGTCGCCCTGGCGTCCAGCACGACGATGTCGGCATCGCTGCCTTCATCCAGCGTGCCTATCTTTTCCGCCACCGACAGCGCCTCGGCATTGCCGCGCGTCATCTGCCAGAAGGACTGGAGCGGGTTGAGCTTCTCGCCGTTCAGCGCGATCACCTTGTAGCCCTCGTCCATGGTGCGCAGCATGGAGTAGTTGGTGCCGCCGCCGACATCGGTGGCAGCGGCGATCCGGATCGGCTTTTCGCGGCGACGAAAGCGCTGATAGTCGAACAGGCCGGAGCCGAGGAACAGGTTGGAAGTCGGGCAGAACACCGCCACCGAGCCACTGTCGGAAAGCGCATTCGCTTCCCGCTCCGAGAGATGGATGCAGTGCCCGAACAGGCTCTTTTTGCCCAACAGCCCGTAGTGCTCGTAAACGTCGGTATAGTCACGCGACCACGGATAGAGTTGCTGCGTGAAGGCGATTTCGGCGTGGTTTTCCGACAGATGCGTCTGCATGTGCAGATCGGGATATTCCCGGCACAGCGCGCCCGCCATCTCCATCTGCTCCGGCGACGAGGTGATGGCGAAGCGCGGCGTGATGGCGTAGTGCTGCCGTCCTTTGCCATGCCATTCCTTGATCAGCGCCTTCGTGTCGTCGTAACCGGATTGCGGTGTGTCGAGCACGCCGTCGGGCGCATTGCGATCCATCATCACCTTGCCGGCGATGTTGAGCATGTTGCGGTCATGCGATTCGGCAAAGAAGGCCTCCGCCGAAGCCTTGTGCACCGAACAGTAGGCGGCGACCGTCGTCGTGCCATGGCGCACCATTTCGTCGAGGAACAGCCGCGCGATGCGGCGGCCGTGCTGGGCGTTGGCGAACTTCGTTTCCTCCGGAAAAGTGTAGGTTTTCAACCAGTCGAGCAGTTCTGCGCCATAGGAGGCGATGACCTGCATCTGCGGAAAATGCGCATGCGCATCGATGAAGCCGGGCAGCAGCAGATGCGGCCGGTGGTCGATTTTCTTCGCCGTCTCGCCGGCCTGCTTTTCAACATCGGCATAGGTGCCCGCAGCGACGATCCTGCCGTCGCGGATCAGCAGGCCGCCATCCTCCTCGTAGCGCCAGGCGGAATGATCGTCGATGGTTTGCGGCCAGCGCACGAAGGACAGCGTGCGGCCACGCAGAAGTGTCGAGGTCATGCTATTTCCCCGCGCCTTCGAACCAGGCCACCAGCAGCGCCCTTTCCTTGTCGGTAATCTGGCTGACGTTGGCGGGCGGCATGGCGTGGCTGCGACCGGCCTGCAGATAGATCTCGCGGGCGTGGTTGGCGATATCCGCATCGGTGTCGAGCATCACGCCCTTGGGCGCATGATAGATGCCCTCAAAGACCGGCTCCGCCGCGTGGCACATCGAGCAGCGGCCGAGCACGGTGTCGCGTACGGCCGGGAAATGCACTGAAGCGACATAGATCTGCGCCGCCGCCGATTCCTTGGGTTCGCCGGTCAGCACCTTCGGCGCGGTCGACAGCCAGATGATGACAATGAACAGGACGAGTGCCGCCATCCAGGTCCAGGTCGGATTGCCCTTGCGGGCATGGATCGAGTTGAAATAGTGCCGGATCAGCACGCCGATGATGAACACCAGCGAGGCGATGACCCAGTTGAACTCAGTGCCGAACGCCAGCGGATAGTGGTTCGACAGCATCAGGAACAGCACCGGCAGCGTCAGATAATTGTTGTGAAGCGAACGCTGCTTGGCGATCTTGCCATATTTCGGATCGGGCTTGCGGCCGGCGATGAGGTCGGCGACAACGATCTTCTGGTTGGGGATGATGACCATGAAGACATTGGCCGACATGATCGTGGCGGTGATGGCGCCCAGATGCAGGAAGGCGGCGCGGCCGGTGAACAGGTGCGTCAGCCCCCAGGCGATGAACACCAGCACGCAGTAGAGCACCAGCATCAGGCCGGTATCGCTTTTTCCCAGCGGCGAGCGGCACAGCAGATCATAGACCACCCAGCCGACGCCGATCGTCGCCAGCGACAGCAGGATGCCTGTAGGCACCGACATCGGCAGCACGGTGGGATCGATCAGGAACAGATCGGCTCCGGCGTAGTAGACGACGCACAGCATGGCGAAGCCGGACAGCCAGGTGGCGTAGGATTCCCACTTGAACCAGGTCAGGTGTTCCGGCATTTCGGCTGGTGCCACCAGATACTTCTGGATGTGGTAGAAGCCGCCGCCATGCACCTGCCATTCCTCGCCGAAGGCGCCGACGGGCATGCCGGGACGCTGGCGCAGGCCGAGGTCGAGCGCGACGAAGTAGAAGGACGAGCCGATCCAGGCGATGCCGGTGACGACGTGCAGCCAGCGCACGGCAAAACTCAGCCAGTCCCAGAAAATCGCGAAATCCATCATTGAAATCGTCCCTGCCGATTGGGCGACTTTACGGCTTGGAGCGCAAACGGAAAGAGGCGAGGTGCACGATGACTTTCAAAAAAAAATGGAAAATACTAGGGTAGTCACACGCAGCAGGATGGGAGCCGCCCGAAGGCGGCCTCAGGAAAGCCACTAAACCGCATGGCCTATCTCGACAACATTGCCGTCTTCGTTCGCGTGGTCGAACTCGGCAATCTGTCGGCGGCCGGGCGCGACATGCGGATTTCGCCGGCGGTCGCCTCCAACCGCATCAAGGAGTTGGAGAAGCACCTGGGCGTGCGTCTGTTCAACCGCACGACGCGGCAATTGATGCCGACCGAGCATGGCACGGTTTTTTACGGGGGCGCAAAGCAGGTGCTGGAGGCGATCACCGAAGCGGAAGCCGCGGTCTCGGCGCTTTCCGGTCAGCCGCGCGGCACCATCCGCGTCACCGCCCCCTTGGGCCTCGGCCGTCGGTTGGTGGCCTCGGGCATTCCCGATTTTCACGACAGATACCCAGACATCGAGGTGAGGCTGAGGCTTTCGGATCACAATGTCGACATCATGAAGGAAGGCATCGACGTCGCCTTCCGGCTCGGCATCATCGAAGATTCCAGCCTCAGGATGCGCGGCATCATGGAATGCGAGCGCGTGCTGGTGGCGGCGCCGAAATATCTCGAGGCGCGCGGCGAACCGATCGAGCCGCAGGAACTGATCGGCAAGAAGCACGACTGCCTGATGCTGCGTTATTCCGGCGCGCGCGAATATGTGTGGACGCTGCAGACCCCCACGGGCCCGCAGAAGTTCGAGGTACACGGACCCTACGACACCGACGACGGCGACGTGCTGACCGGCTGGGCGCTTTCAGGCCGCGGCATCATCAACAAGCCGCGCTTTGAGGTCGAGCCGTTCATCCGCGACCGGCGGCTGAAGGTGATCCTGAGCAGCACGCCGCCGACACCGGTGCAGTTCGCCGCCGTCTATCCGCACAAGAAGCTGCAGGATCCAAAAGTGCGGCTGCTGCTCGACTTCATGGCCGAGCGCTGCCAGCGACTGATCAACGATCTGCTAGCTGGGAAATAATGCTGGCCTCCACGTGACCGGCGGTTGACCCAGCGCCACCGGTTGCCATCCCCTGAAGTGGCGAACATAGTTCGGGTGGTATTTCGTCTCGCAGGCACCATCGATGGACAGCGGCGCCACAATGCATCTTGCCGTTTCGCTGTTTCCGGGGATCGCCGATCCATCGCCGGAACCGGGATTCAGCCGCCTGACTGGTTTCGTGCAAAAGGCCGAAGCAGCGGGCCTGGACATGGTGCTGCTTGCCGATTCCGCACCGGCGTCCGGCGGCGGTGCCGCGAACAGCCCGATGCCCTTCGAAGCGACCACTTTGCTGGCCGCATTGGCGACTGTCACAAGCAGGATCGGGCTCGTCGCCGCGGCATCGACCGTCGCCCACCAGCCATACAATCTGGCGCGCCGTTTCGCCTCGCTCGACATTATCAGCCATGGCCGCAGTGGCTGGAACGCAACCATGACGCAAGCGCCACGGCAAGCAGCCAATTTCAGCCGGCCCGGGGGATTTTCGCCCGACGATTTCCGCCGTCGCAGTGAGGAATGTATCGGCATCGTGCAAGGTCTGTGGCGGGGCTGGGATGCGGACGCGCTGCTGTTCGACCAGAGCGGCGGCCGCTTCCATGACCCCGAAAAGATGCATTTGCTCGACCATACGGGCGAGTTCTTTTCCGTGCGCGGACCGCTGAACGTCGCACGCTCGCCGCAGGATACGCCAGTGCTCGTCTTGTCGGGCTTGAGCGAAGCCGACCTGGATATTGCCGCCCGCATCGCCGATGTCATCCTGCTGGATGACGGACCGGTGGAGGGCGCGACAGGACGCTATGACGATATCAGGCGCCGTGTCGCAGCCTGTGGACGCGACCCGGATGCCGTCAAGGTGCTGACGAACGTCGCGCCTACCGCCGATAGTAAGCCGGCTGCCGTCGCCG
The DNA here is from genome assembly GCF_003999175.1 of Mesorhizobium sp. M7A.F.Ca.ET.027.03.2.1. Classification (NCBI taxonomy): domain Bacteria; kingdom Pseudomonadati; phylum Pseudomonadota; class Alphaproteobacteria; order Hyphomicrobiales; family Phyllobacteriaceae; genus Mesorhizobium; species Mesorhizobium sp. M7A.F.Ca.ET.027.03.2.1. Next base: position 8,782 of record NZ_RZOM01000031.1, read on the forward strand.
AGAGGCTGGAAGAGGAATTCCGGGCGAAAAGCTGCGACGGGTTCAACATCCTGATGCCGGCACAGCTTTCAGCGCTCGACGATTTCGTCGATCTGGTTTTGCCGGAACTGAGGCAGCGTGGCCTGTTTCGAGAGAACTATCGCGGCACGACGTTGCGCTCGCATCTGGGGCTTGCCGGCGGAGGTGACCGATGACCGCTCGCCAGATCAAGCTCGGCGCCTTCCTGTGGGCGACAGGCCACCACATCGCGGCCTGGCGCCATCCCAAGGCACACGTCACCGCCGGCACTGACATCGACCATTACATCGCGCTGGCGCGCACGGCGGAAGCGGCGAAGTTCGACATGATCTTCTGCGAAGATGCCGCAGGCCTGCGCGAAGCCAATGTCGGCATTGCCAGCCAGACTTCGCGCTCGATCGGCTTCGAGCCGATCAGCCTGCTTTCGGCGCTCGCCGTCCAGACCAGCCGCATCGGCCTCGTCTCGACAGCCTCGACAAGCTACAACGAGCCCTATGGCCTGGCGCGAGCCTTCCTGTCGCTCGACCATCTGAGCGGCGGCAGGGCCGGCTGGAACCTGGTCACCTCGGCCAGCCCCGTCGAGGCCGCCAATTTCGGCTCGACCGGCCTCAAGCCCCATGCCGATCGCTATGAGCGCGCGCGCGAATTCGCCGAGGTGGTAACCGGGCTCTGGAACGGCAAGCTCGATGGCGCTTCTGGATCCGGACATGACGGCCAGAGCTTTTCGGTTCGCGACCCGCTCGATCTGCCGCGTTCGCCGCAGGGCGCGCCGGTGATGGTCCAGGCCGGCGCCTCGGATGTCGGCCGCGACCTTGCCGCCCGCACCGCCGATGTGGTGTTCACCGCGGCGCAGACCTTCGAGGAAGCGAAGGCCTTTTACGACGACCTCAAGGGACGTCTGGCGGCCACGGGCGCGAGCCTGACGACATCAAGATCATGCCGGGCGTCGCGCCAGTGGTGGCGGAGACCGAAGCGGAGGCCCGTGAAAAATATGAGGAATTGCAGGCACTGATCCCCGACGATGTCGGCGTTGCGCTTCTGTCCAGCTATCTCAGCATCTCCGATCTGTGGCGCTATCCGATCGACGGGCCGCTGCCGGATCTGCCGGAGAGCGAGGGGATGAAAAGTCGGCAAGCGCTGGTCATCGAGCAATCGCGCCGCGACGGCCTCTCTATCCGCGAGCTTGCCCGGCATTTCGCCGGCGCGCGTGGCCATTGGCGCATCGTCGGCACGGCGGCCCAGGTTGCCGATGAGTTGCAGGCGCGGTTCGAAGGCGGTGCCGCCGACGGCTTCAACGTCATGCCCTCTTATTTCCCCGGCGAACTCAATGCCTTTGCGATGCTCGTCGTGCCGGAACTGCAGCGGCGCGGCCTGTTCCGCACGGAGTACGAGGGCCGCACATTGCGCGACCAACTGGGTTTGAAACAGCCGGTTTAGCTGTGGCGCAGCCTAGCCTGCCATCACCCTGCCATGCGGAATTTGATGGTCGGCACTTGAGGTTGCGTTGTGACTGACCAGCGCTGTCATGATCTCGGCTGCCGCCAGCGCCGCGATGACCTGCGGGCGCTTGTCCTTGACCGTATCGCCGCCGATCGGCGAGACAAGGCGGGCAAACTCGGCTTCGCTGCCTGCCGCTGATTTCAGGAACCAGTTCCTGAACGTCGCTTTCTTGGTCTTCGAGCCGATCATGCCGACATAGGCGGTGTCGCCGCGCTTCAGCGCCTCGGCGACGATCAGGAAATCCAGCGCATGATCGTGGGTGAGGATGGCAAAGGCGGCGCCGGCAGGGGCATTTCGCACCATCGCTTCCGGCATAGCTGTCAGCCTGGTCTCGACGGTTTCCGGCATGCCTTCCAGTGCCTCGGCCCGCGTCTCGATGACGACGCAATGCACGGGGAGAAGTGCTATCGTCGACGCCAACGCCTGGCCGACATGGCCGCCGCCGAAGACGTAGACACGCGGCAAGTGAGCCTCCTCAGCTTCCGCAGCCGCAACCAGATCGGCGGCAAGGGCTGCATCGACGAGACGGATCAGCACTTCGACACGCCCGCCGCAGCATTGGCCGATCTCGGGGCCTAGCGGCACATCGAGGGTTGCGCGGACTTCGTCGACCGCGATGCGGGTTCCCCTCCCCCTCGAGGGGAGGGTGGCGGCGAAGCTGCCGGGTGGGGTCGGATCGACCGGGCTCAACGCCCTGGCGGTGCCTTCTGATAGGACCCCCTCTGTCGGCTTCGCCGACATCTCCCCCTCAAGGGGGGAGAAGAGCATCTGCCTGGCCTTGTCGATTGCCATGTATTCGAGCTGACCGCCGCCGATCGTGCCAAAGATCGCCGCCCGCGAGACGAGCATAAATGCGCCCTTCTCGCGTGGCGTCGAACCTTTTGTGCCAGCCACTTCGACCAGGGCAATCCGGTCGGCGCTGGCAAGGAAGTCTCTCAGGCTTTGCACTTTCGAATTCATCATTCGCATTCCCGTGCGGGAAATATAGGTTTTTTCGGCCCGGATTGCACGCATTGCCGACCTTGCGCCAGACTCAGGCGACGGCCTCTTTCTTCAGCCTCTCGATCGCCATCAGCACGCGCTCCGGTGTGGCGGGGGCATCGAGGCGCGGGCAAATCTTGTTGTCGGCGACACTGGCCACCGCATCCGACAGCGCATGCAGCACCGACATGCCGAGCGGGAACGGCGGCTCGCCGACCGCCTTGGAGCGGTGGATGGTCGGCTCGCCCGCTTCCGGCCAGTCGGCCAAGGTGACGTTGAAGATCTTCGGCCGATCGGAGGCGAGCGGGATCTTGTAGGTCGACGGCGCATGCGTGCGCAGCCGGCCCTTGGCGTCCCACCACAGTTCTTCCGTCGTCAGCCAGCCCATGCCCTGGATGAAGCCACCCTCGATCTGGCCGATGTCGATGGCTCGGTTCAGCGAGCGGCCGCAGTCGTGGAGAATATCGGTGCGCTCCACCATGTATTCTCCGGTCAGCGTGTCGACCGAGACTTCCGAACACGAGGCGCCATAAGCGAAATAATAGAAGGGGCGGCCCTCACCCTTGTCGCGGTTCCAGTGGATTTTCGGCGTCTTGTAAAACCCCGCCGCCGACAGCTGGATGCGCGCCATATAGGCCTGCTTGACGAGGTCGGCGAAGGCAATTTCCTGGTTGCCAATGCGCACCCGGTTGGGCAGGAACAGCACCTGATCGCGCGGCACCTGGTATTTTTCGGCGGCGAAATCGGTCAGCCGATCCTTGATCTGGCGCGCGCCATTCTGCGCCGCCATGCCGTTGAGGTCGGAGCCGGACGACGCCGCCGTGGCCGAGGTGTTCGGCACCTTGCCGGTGGTGGTCGCGGTGATCTTGACCTGGTCGAGGTCGATCTGGAACTCTTCCGCCACCACCTGCGCCACCTTGACGTAGAGGCCCTGCCCCATCTCGGTCCCGCCATGGTTCAGATGCACCGAACCGTCGGTGTAGACATGCACCAGCGCGCCGGCCTGGTTGTAGTGGGTGGCGGTGAACGAGATGCCGAACTTGACCGGTGTCAGCGCCAGGCCGCGCTTGATGAAACGGCTGTTGGCGTTGAAGGCCGATATCTCACGCCGCCGCCGCGCATAGCTGGCGCTTTCCTCCAACTCGGCGACGATGCGCTGGATGATGTTGTCCTCGACCGTCTGGTGGTAGGGCGTGATGTTGCGGCCCCCCTCGCTATCACCACTGGTGCCGTAGAAATTCTTTTTGCGGATTTCGAGTGGATCCTTGCCGACGGCAAAGGCCACCTCGTCGATGACGCGCTCGGCGCCGACCATGCCTTGCGGGCCACCGAAACCCCGAAACGCGGTGTTCGACACGGTGTTGGTGTAGAGCGGCGCCGACTGGGCATGCACCGCTGGCCAGAAATAAGTGTTGTCGCAGTGGAACAGCGCGCGATCGGTCACCGGGCCGGAAAGGTCCGACGAAAAACCGCAGCGCGCCGCGAACATGAAATCGACGCCGAGGATATTGCCCTCGTCATCGAAGCCGACCTCGTAGTCGACGAGGAAATCATGACGCTTGCCGGTGGCGATCATGTCGTCGTCGCGGTCGGGCCGGATTTTCACGGCGCGATGGTGTTTCTTCGCGGCGATCGCGGCCAATGCGGCAAACTGGTTGCCCTGCGTCTCCTTGCCGCCGAAGCCGCCGCCCATGCGGCGGATTTCCACCGTGATGGCGTTGCTCGGCACGCCAAGCGCATGGCTGACCATATGCTGGACTTCGCTCGGATGCTGGGTCGAGGAATAGATGGTGACGTCCTGGTCCTCGCCCGGAATGGCCATGGCGATATGGCCTTCGAGGTAGAAGTGTTCCTGGCCGCCGACGCGCATTTTTCCTTTTAGCCGGCGCGGCGCCTGACGGATGGCTGTGGCGGCATCGCCGCGCTTCAGCGTCAGTGGCGGCGTGACGAGCTTGTCCTTCCTCGGATCAAGTTCCCCGATGTCGGTGACGAAGGGCAATTCCTTGTATTCGACCTTGGCCAACCTGGTGGCGCGACGCGCCTGCTCGCGCGTCTGCGCAATAACGCAGAAGATAGGCTGGCCGTAGAATTGCACCTTGCCGTCGGCCAACACCGGCTCGTCGTGGCGGCCGGTCGGCGAAATGTCGTTTTCGCCGGGCACGTCACTGGCCGTCAGCACGTCGACAACGCCGGGCGCTGTACGCACCGCCGAGAGATCCATGCTGGCGATCGTGGCATGCGTGGCGGTGGAAAGCCCGAGGCAGCCATGCAGCGTGCCGGCCGGTTCCGGCATGTCGTCGATGTAGACGGCGGTGCCGCTGACATGCTTGTGCGCGGAATCGTGGCGCTGATCGGTGGCGACGCCGCCAGCGATCTTTTCAGCCTTGAGGTTGGGGGCAGCGTGCTTGTTCATCATGCCGCCTCGTGCCTTGAAACCTGGATCGGGTCCCTGGTGCCGCTGGTCTCGGCGAAGAAGCGCAACAAAAGGTTGCGCGCTGCCAGGGCGCGATACTCGGCCGAGGCCCGCATGTCGGTCAGAGGGGTGAAATCCCTTGCATATTCGCCCATCGCCGCTTCAACCGTCTGTTCGGTCCACGGCTTGCCGAGCAGCGCTTTTTCGACAGAAGACGCCCGCTTCGGCGTCGCCGCCGTGCCGCCATAGGCAATGCGCACCTCCGCGACCGTGCCATCGCTGGCCAGCGTCAAGAAAAAGGCGCCGAGGGCTGCGGTAATGTCTTCGTCGCGGCGCTTGGTGATTTTGTGGACGGCGAATTTCGTGCCCCTGGCCGGAACCGGAACGTGCAC
>NZ_RZOM01000320.1:0-5804 GCF_003999175.1 Mesorhizobium sp. M7A.F.Ca.ET.027.03.2.1
GCCTTCAACATGTGGAAGACGGCCGAGCCGGTGGTCGGCGACTGGATATCAGGCAATCTTGGGCCGCGTGGCATGATGATCGATGTGCGAGACGGCGCCAGGGCGCTGCTCACGCTGGCCCGTCAGGTGCCCGAGCTTGCGGCGCGCACCGACCGGCTGTCGCGCGAGATCGACCTGATGGCCGAGCACGGCCTGCGCTTCGACGAGACCACCGCCGACGCCATCGGCAAGGCCGAGGCGCGCTACAGCCGCTCCGGCCGTTGGGCACTCTGGGTGATTGCGTTGACGCTGGTTTATATCGCCTGGAAGTTGATCTGAGTGCAGGCAATGACAGCAATGCTGTCATTGCAGTCGGAAATCGAGATCGCTATATTCTACGAGGAGTGTGCATATGGCGAGGATTACCGTCCGCAATCTGGAAGACCATGTCATGCGGCGGCTACGCGAGCGCGGCGCCGCGCGGGGCGTTTCCATGGAGCAGGAAGCGCGGGACGTGCTCGCCGCATCCGTTGGGCTGCCGACCACAAAAGGGTTCGACCGAACGGGTTTGGCATCTGGGGAAAAACCCAAGGATCAATCAATCGCAAGAATGCAGGAATAGCCATGGGCACCCTAACGATCCGCAATCTCGACGAGGATTTGAAGCAAAGGCTGCGCGAGCAGGCCGCCAGACATGGCGTGTCAATGGAGCAGGAGGCAAGAACCCTGTTGTTGAAGGATGTAGCGGCAGTCAACAAGCACGACGACGATGTCGTCACGGCAGAGGAAATCCTCGAATTCGGTCGACGATTGCGAAAAGTGGACTTCGACCAGAAAAAACTAACGGATGAGCTCTGGTCCTTCATCGAGGAGGACTGACTGTGGTGATCGACACCTCCGCGATTTTGGCCATCCTCAAGCAGGAGCCTGATGCACCGGTGATAGCCCAGCGCCTCGCCGGAAATCAGCTGATGTTTATGAGCGCCGCGACCCTGATGGAATGTGGCACGGTCGTCGTCGGACGTTATGGGGCGGCCGGCACAGCTGAGTTGAGAGGCCTTCTAGAAAGACTGAAAGTCACGATCGTCGCTCTCACTGCCGAACATGCACAGGCCGGCATTGAAGCCTATGCCCTCTATGGCCGCGGCACTGGCCATCCCGCCAAACTCAACATGGGCGACTGTTTTTCCTACGCTCTCGCCAGGACGCGAAACCTGCCGCTGCTTTTCAAGGGCAATGATTTCATCCATACCGATATCGAACCGGCGCTGAAGCCGGCATGACACTCGATAAGAACTGGTCTTGGGCATGAGCCTCTCCGGCAAGCGCATCCTGCTCATCATCGGCGGCGGCATCGCCGCCTACAAGGCGCTCGATCTCATCCGCCGGCTGCGCGAGCGCGGGGCCGCGGTTCGGGTGGTCATGACATCGGCCGCGCAGGAATTCATCACCACGCTGTCGGCCGGCGCGCTCTCCGCCGACCATGTCTTTACCGAACTGTTCGACCGCCAGGACGAGCACGATGTCGGCCACATCAGGCTGTCGCGAGAGACCGATCTGCTGGTGGTGGCGCCCGCCACCGCCGACCTGATGGCCAAGCTCGCCAATGGCCACGCCAACGATCTGGCCTCCACGGTGCTCATCGCCACCGACAAGCCGGTGCTGATGGCGCCGGCCATGAACCCCAGAATGTGGGCGCATCCGGCCACCCGCCGCAACCGCGCGACGCTGCAGAAAGACCGCGTCACCTTCGTCGGTCCGGCCAGGGGCGAGATGGCCGAAAGCAATGAAGCCGGCGAAGGCCGCATGGCCGAGCCGCTGGAGATCGTCGCCGCGATCGAGGCACTGCTCGACGTCGGCCCGAAGCCGCTGTCGGGGCGCAGGATCATCGTCACCTCCGGCCCCACGCATGAGCCCATCGACCCGGTGCGCTACATCGCCAACCGTTCGTCCGGCAAGCAGGGCCATGCCATAGCGGCAGCACTGGCCAGGCTCGGCGCCGATGTGCACCTCGTCTCCGGTCCTGTCGGCATTGCCGATCCGGCTGGCGTGAAGACCATCCATGTCGAACGTGCGCGAGAGATGCGCGACGCGGTGGAACAGCTCCTGCCCGCAGACGCGGCGGTGTTCGTCGCCGCCGTTGCCGACTGGCGAACCGAGAATTCAGCCGGTGAGAAGACCAAAAAGGTCGCCGGCGAAGGGCCGCCGGTGCTGCGCATGGTCGAAAATCCCGACATTCTCGCCGGCGTCGGCCATCACAGCCAGCGACCCGGCCTGGTTATCGGCTTCGCCGCCGAGACGCAGGATCTCCTGCGCAACGCCGAGGCCAAACTCAAGAAAAAAGGCGCCGATCTCATCGTCGCCAACGACGTGTCGCAGGGAAGCGGCGTCGGTTCTTCGGGCGTGATGGGCGGCGATCGCAACCGGGTGCGGATCGTGTCAAAGGCTGGCGTCGAGGAATGGCCGGAGATGAGCAAGGACGATGTGGCGGCGCGGCTCGCCGCCTTGATCGCCGAAAGGCTTAAAACCATCATCGTTTGAACCGACGCAGAGACGTTCTGAGGCAGTGACGCACTGCCCTGCCGCGAGACGACATTCAGGCAGCGCTTTAAGTCCTGCGGCTCTACATCAATTGGTCAAAAGCTGCGCGGTCCGGGCAAGCGCGCCGGCGAAGCCGTTGAGCGGAATGGAAAAGTTCACCGCTTGTCCGGTATCTGCCGCGAAAGCGTCGATCTTCAGTGTGGTGCCTGATTTCAGCAGCGGCGTGACAGTCGCATCGAACACCACCGGCACCAGACAGCCGACGACCTGGCAGGTGTTGAACGCCAGGCTGCCGTCCAGCTTCTGATCGTCGATGGTCAGGCTGACCCCCTTGGCCAGCGCCAGGCCGAACGGCAACGCAAGCGTGCCCGTGGCATCCTCGCCGGTCTTGCTCGACAGCTCGATCGCCAGCAGCCGCTGATTGCTTTGCTTGTTGAATTGCTGATGCGACAGGCTGCAGGTCTTGGCCGTGCCCGATATCTGGCAATTGACCGTCCAGTCGCCGTGGGTTTCAGACAGTGCCGACGCGCCGCCGGGCAACTGCGGCGCATCCGCGGCAGCGGGTGCCGCGACCGCCTTGTCGCTCTTGGTTTGCGCCGCCACGGCCGCCACGCCGACGGTGCAGGCAACACCCAGCATCGCCACGAAATACGCGTACTTCCTCATCAAGATCCCTCCCGCCCGGCTCCGCCTCGGACCAGCTAGAAACTGACCTTGAGAGACGCGCTGATCGCGTTCGTTTAACCGTTTCGCCGAAGGCGCCATTATATCTGACGGACATGCCGACGCCATTGACGCCGTTCAGCTCAAGGCCGGCGCCGACCCGATAGAGCGGCGAATCGACGGCCTCCGTCAAGTGCAATGCGGGGTTGCCAGGCAGATTCTCCGCCGCCGCGAAGCGACCTTCGATTTCCCACTCCTTGTCGGAAAACTCCACGCCAGCCTTGCCGTAGACGCGAAGGCTGGCAATGTCGCTGAGTGCAATGTCGGTACCGATCTCGAAAGCCGGCGTCGCCGAATAATACATGTTGGCGCTGCCGTCGAAGTTGAAGGCGGCAACCGAGCCCACTTCCTTGCCGGAAACACGCAGCCAGCGCGCGTCGAACTGCAGGGTCGGCTGCAGGTAGAAAACACCCATCTCCTGCGTTATGCCGAGCCGCGCCGAACCGCCGAACTGGGCGGTTTTCTGCGTGTAGGTGACACTGTTGCCGATGCCAGGCAGCAATGCCTCCGGCAGATAATCGCCGATCAGCGTTTCGCCCGGAATGAAGGCCACCTGATCGAGATGCGTATCGCGCTCGCCCTTGAAGGAGCCGGTGCCGCCGCCGAGTGCGAAGTCGATGAAGTAGTTCTTGTCGGCATATTTCGCCAGCGCATACGCCTGCCAGGATTCGCCTGTCGTGGCCGACAGCAATTCGCCGTTGAAATCGATCTTCGAGTCGAATTCGGTCCGGCCTATCGTTGCGCCGAGCGACCAGTGCTGGCTGACCTCGCCAATGCCGCCAAGCGACATCGTCTTCATGACGTCGTCTCGGCTGGTGGTGCCGGCCCCAGCGTCGCGGCTGTACTCGGCTTGCGGACTGATCGACGCCCAGACACAACGTCCGTCGGGATCCTTGTAGGCGGGAACGCCGGTGCATTCGCGCGCGGCCTCCAGCATGATGTCCGTGGAGCGGTTGATCATCTCGAATGTGTGCACGGCATAGTGCGGCGTCAGCCGCGTCAGGGCCGAGCCGAGCTCCATTTCATCGGGCAGGAAGCGCAGCATGTTGATCAACAGCGCCATCGGATTGTCTGGGCTCGAAGAAGCCTCGACATCATCGAGATACTGCGCCATCTGGAAGACGCCGGGATCGGTCGTGCCGGAGTTAGGATCCTGTGCCAACTCCAGGAAAGTCGGATTGTCGGCATAGAGAACCAGATCCGTTCCGCCGACCACCTTGGTCAGGAAATTGAAGCCGACCGCCGGATGCAGCGTCGTGGGCGTGATGCCGGAATCGGTCATCGCCGATCCGGTGGCCAGCACATATTCGGCGAACAATTTGTCGATCGACAGGAAATTCAACGGCGCCTCACCATCGAAGTCTCCGGCCACCGTTAGTGCCAGGGCATCCGTGATCTGGTTGTTGAGATCGACGTCGGTGACGAAGTCGCCCGAGAATATCTGCGTGAAGCCGCCCGTGACATCCACTTTGGCCACCACGCCGATGCCCTGATTGGTAAACAGCCCGTCATTGGTGAACTTGCCGCCGCCGAGATCGATGGTCTTGAGGCCGACCATCGAGGCGTCGGCGATATTGTGGAAGCTGTTCGTGCCGCCGCCGAGGTCCATGTTGCCGATCACCCGTCCGAGCGTGTCGGCGCTCTTCGAATTCTCCACATGGTCATCGCCCGATGTGCCGGTGATAGCCAGTGGGCTGAAATCGTCCAGAAGCGATTCCAGGATCGCATTCGTCGGCACGACGGGACCGGGCGCCAACAGGAAGGCTTGGAATGCCTGAAATTGCGACGCCTGGATGGTGAAACTCGGCGTTGCCCCCATCGCATAGAGCAGGCTGTGGTTGTTCAGCGTGTTGTCTGCGCCCCCGACAAGCATCGCCGCCACGCCGGTTCCGGCACCGCCGATCGTGTACTGGCCATTCAGGTTGATGGTGATGTTGCCCTTGGCGCCCTTGGCCGTGCTCTCGCCATACACAGCCACGGAATCCGCACCTTGCGCGAACAGGCTGTCACCCGCCGTCAGATCGACCGCATGGGCATTGCCGTCGCCTGTCGCGCTCTGGCCGAACATCGCATACGAACTTGCGCCCTTGACCCAGACTTGGCTGTCCGTGCTAGCGGCCGACGCCGCAGCGTCGCCGATACCACCTTGCGAGCCGGCCGCCGACTGGCCCATGGCCAGCGAATCCATGCCGCCGGCGCCACCGCCACCGCCCACCGCCTGGGCAACGACGCCGTGTCCACGGTCGCCATCGGTCTCAATGGCGCCGGACTGGATGATGGTTACCTTGCCGCCGGTGCCCTTGGTGCCACCAGGCGTGTTGAAGCCGATAGCGTTTGGCCCGCCGCCGTCGTCGTCGGCGCCAAAGCGGCCGAAACCGGCACCACCGATGCCGCCGCCGCCACCGACCGACTGCGCGATGATGGCGATGGAATCCTTGCCCGTCGTCGTGATCGTGCCGGTGCGGATGACGGTAACATCGCCGCCATCGCCGCCATTGCCGCCGAGACCGCCAATGGCCAACGCATTCGAGCTCTTGCCCTTGGCGTCGCCGCCATAGCCG
>NZ_RZOM01000321.1:0-5788 GCF_003999175.1 Mesorhizobium sp. M7A.F.Ca.ET.027.03.2.1
GGGCCACGAGAACAGCACCAAGGACGACGCCGGGAATGCGGCCCATGCCGCCCAGGACGACGCCGAGAAGGATGAGCAGCGATTGGTTGAAGGTGAAACTCTCCGGCGAGATGGCCGTCATCTTGGCTGCGTAGAGGCATCCGGCCACGGAAGCGATCACAGCGCCCATCATATAGGCTTGCAGCTTGGCCGTGACACGGTTGATGCCGATGCCAGCGGCGGCGTCCTCATCGTAGCGAACGTAGAACCAGGCTCGTCCCATTCGCGATCGCTCGACGCTCAGACAGACGAAGGCGGTGAGCAGCGCAAGCACCAGGAACGCATAGTAGAAGTGCTGCACCTGCATCAACCTGAAGCCGAATATCTCCGGGCGCTCGATGCCGATGAGTCCGCTCGCGCCACCAGTGATATCGAGGTTGCGGGCGATGATGCGCACGATTTCGCCGAAGCCCAGCGTCACGATCGCCAGATAGTCGCTGCGCAATCTCAATGTCGGAGCCCCGATGATGATGCCAGCCACGCAGGCTGCCGCCATGGCGACCGGGATGGTGAGCCAGAAATTGAACCCGAATTCGGCGGTCAGGATGCCTGACGTGTACGCGCCGACTGCGAAGAAGGCGGCGTAGCCGAGGTCGAGCAGGCCTGCATAGCCGACGACAATGTTGAGGCCGAGGCACAGAACGACATAGAGCAGCGCCGTGGTTGCCACCTCCGTCACATAGCCGTTGGCGAATTGCGGCAACACCAGCGCGACGGCGAGTGCCGTCAGGCCGGGCAGCACGACGGACCAGCGCATCAATTGCGGTTGCCCGGCGGTCGGCATGGTTCTGACTTCGTCGATCATCACACCCGCTCCACGACAGAGCGTCCAAGAAGGCCGGTCGGCTTGAACACAAGGAACAGGATCAGGGTCCCGAAAACGAAGACGTCACGCCACTCCGATCCGACGAAGGGCAAGGACGAACCGAAAGCCTCGAGCAGGCCGAGCAGCAAGCCGCCGAGCATGGCGCCCGGCACGCTGCCGATCCCGCCTATGACAGCGGCGGTGAAGGCCTTGAGCCCCATGATGAAGCCCATGAAAAAATGGACACTGCCATAATAGGCGCCGGCCATGACCCCACCGCCGGCAGCGAGCGCCGAGCCCATGAAAAAAGTCAAGGCGATCACCCGGTCGACATCGATGCCCATCAGGCGGCTCGCCCCCATGTCGATGGACACGGCGCGCATCGCCTTGCCGTACATGGTGCGGGAGACAAAGGCCTGCATGCCTGCCATAAGAGCAATGGAGGCGCCCACCAGAACCATCTGCGTGTAGGTGATATGAACGGTGGAAATGTCGACACCGGCAAAACCGAGGTCGGTGTTGAAGGCGTAATGCCGCCCGCCGGTCAGGGCGAGTGCCGTGCCGTTCAACACCATCGAGGCACCAAGCGCCGTGATGAGGATGGAGAGGCGCGGCGCATTGCGCATCGGCCGATAGGCGAAGCGTTCGATGATGACGCCGAGCAAGCCGACAGCCAGCATCGACACAAGCAGGGCGCAGACCACGCCCAGCCAGCCATTGCCGACCCATATGCCGACAAAGGAGAACACGATGAGGCCGACGAAGGCGCCGTTCATGTAGATGTCGCCATGGGCGAAATTCAGGAGCTTGATGACGCCGAAGACCATGCTGTAGCCAAGCGCGATCAGGGCATAGAACGAGCCGACGATAAGACCGTTCACCAGTTGCTGAATAAGCAGGTCGAGCGTCATTGATGCTCCAGAGCAGAATTGAAAAAGTCTTGTCTGGGCGCAGCGTCGGCGCACCAGACAATCGGCGGTGACGCCGAGGCCGCCACAAGGCCTGCCTCGGCATCAATCCGGCTGGCCTTTATTCGACAGCCACCCACTTGCCGCCCTTTGCAATCACCGGGCGGAAGTTCGAGGTCTGGAGCGTGTTCTTGTCGGTGAACTTGATTTCACCGGCGAGGCCCTTGAAATCGCTGGCCTTGAGCGCCTCGATGATCGCCTTCTGATCCGCCGACTTGGCCCGCGAGATCGCATCGACGATCAGGTCGCCCACATCGTGGGAGAGCGCCGCATAGGCGCCGGCGTCGCGGCCATAGGTTTCCTTGTACTTGGCCTTGAAGTCGGCGGCGCCGGACAAGAGGTCGACAGTCGGCGGAGACAACAGGTACACGCCCTCACCGGCCGACCCGGCGATCTCCAGATATTCCGGTGAATTGTTGCCGTCGCCCAGCACGATGCCGCCCTGGAACCCGGCCTGCCGGAGTTGCTTGGTGAGCAGAGCGCCACCGGCATGGTAGGCGGTCCAGAAGACAGCATCGGCGCCGCTCGACTTGATCTTGGTGACGACCGCCGAATAGTCCTGCTCGCCGGCCGTGGTGGTCTCCTTGGCGGCAATTTCGCCGCCAGCGCTCTTGAAAGCTTCGGCGGTCAACTTGGCCAGGTCGGACGAATAGGCATCGCCTTCGTCCACGAACGCGAACTTCTTGTAGCCGTTCTTCTTGAAGAGTTCGACGGCTGTCGTCGCCTGCATGTCGCCGGTCGAATTGGCGAGGAAGGCATTGCCCTGATTGGCGGCGACCAGCTTGGTCGAGTTCGCTCCGATGATGACGAACGGAATGCCGGCGTCACCATAGATCTTTAATGTCGGCAAGACGGCGCCCGAGCAGTAGCCGCCGACGATGGCGGTCACGCCTTCCGAGACAAGCTTGCTGCCTGCGGTCACCGCCTGTTGCGGATCGCAGGCGTCGTCGGCGGTGGTGATAGTGATCTTGTCGCCGTTTACGCCGCCCTTGGCGTTGACGGCATCGATCGCCATCTTCACGGCGTTCTCCATATCCTGCCCTTCACTGGCCAGTTGGCCAGTCATGGGGGCCACGATGCCGATCTTGATGTCGGCAGCCGCGGCCATCGTGGTCAGAGCCAGCCCGGCAAGGGCGGTGGCGCAAGCTAGCCTCTTGAAGGAAACAACCATCAATTCTCTCCATTTTCCCCTGTTGGTGCATCCAGGCGGCGTGCCCGAAATGCATTGTTTCGCCCCTCGGTTAGCTGCGGAGCGGTTATGTTGAGCAGGATCGCCAGCCGGCCACACGATTGTCACCGGCAAGGACTGACCCGGCAGATCAGTGACTGCCGCTTGAAGCCCGGGCATAGGCTCCCTGATAACGGTTCTCCTGGATGCTCTGCATGATCTCGGCCTCGCGGGCTTCCTGCGCCCGGACGGCCGCCAGCAAGGCCGCGGCACCGTCGATTGGAAATGCCACGACGCCATCCTCGTCGCCGACGACGATGTCGCCAGGACCGACGACCATGCCGCCTATGCAGACGGGAACATTTATGGCTCCCGGACCATCCTTGTAAGGTCCGAGATGGATGGCCGACCGCGCGAAACATGGGAACGGATTGCGGCCGATGGCACCGGCATCGCGAATGGCGCCGTCGATGACAATGCCTGCGGCGCCGCGCGAAGCCGCGACACTTGTCATGATTTCGCCGACCAGCGCGCGCCCCTCATAGCCACCGCCGTCCACGACAATGACGTCGCCGGGCTGCAGCAGATCGAGCGCACGATGGATGAACTGGTTGTCGCCGGGGCGGGTCCTGACCGTCAGCGCCCTCCCCGCCATGACGCCGCTCACCCGATGAAACGGCCGTAACCCGACAGCCCCGGGGACACGAGCGAGATTGTCGCTGATCAACGCCGTCGCAAGGGCGCGGAACGCGTCGATCAGTTCGCTTTCCTGAGATCCATCCGCCATCGCCTACACTCCTCGCCGTCGTCACTTTATGAATATAATATCCAATCACAATTAATTCAGTGGAGTCAACCGGCTTAAGATGGTTGGCAGAAAAAAGCCAAAAGTGGCTTAGGAACGGCAAACGGCTGCAGAACCGACCCAACAGATCCACTTATCCGGGGCTTGCAATGGCGTCGAAGTTCAAGATAGATTGGATAACATATCCATAAATGCGTATTGTGAAAAAGGGATTGGGTTGTGAAGCACGCAGGAAAAGTCGTGATCGTCACCGGGGCGGCACGAGGCCTGGGCCTTGCCTGCGCCGAGCGCTTTCATGCCGATGGCGCCAAGGTGGTGCTTGTCGACATACAGGCCGATCGCGGGCGCGAGCATGCCGAACGTCTTGGTGAG
The DNA here is from genome assembly GCF_003999175.1 of Mesorhizobium sp. M7A.F.Ca.ET.027.03.2.1. Taxonomy (NCBI): domain Bacteria; kingdom Pseudomonadati; phylum Pseudomonadota; class Alphaproteobacteria; order Hyphomicrobiales; family Phyllobacteriaceae; genus Mesorhizobium; species Mesorhizobium sp. M7A.F.Ca.ET.027.03.2.1. The sequence continues at coordinate 4,158 of NZ_RZOM01000321.1, forward strand.
CGTGCCGCCTGGCTATCGGCGGATCTCTCCGAATGCACGCAGGAAATGGCAGCTGATATTGTTGCCAAGGCCACGGAGCGATTCGGCGGCGTCGACGTCCTCATCAACAATGCCGGCATCATCCATCTGGACGATTTCGTCGACTTCCCCGAGGAGGCGTTCGACCTGGTTCAGCGGATCAATCTCAAGGCGCCCTTCCTGCTCGGGCAGGCCGCGGCAAGAGCCATGATCGCACAGGGACGCGGCGGCTCGATCATCAACATGTCCTCGATCAACGCCATTCTGGCCATCCCCAATTCCGTCGCCTATGCCGTGTCCAAGGGCGGCATCAAGCAATTGACCGCGGTGATGGCCGTCGGACTGATCCCGCACAATATCCGCGTCAATGCCATCGGCCCCGGCACCATCCTGACCGACATGGTCAAGAGCTCGGTCATGGCCAGCGAAGCGCAGCGCCAGACCATCCTGTCGCGCACGCCGAGCGGCCGCTGTGGCGAGCCATCGGAGATTGCCAGCGTCGCTTCCTTCCTGGCCAGCGACGACGCTTCCTACATTGTCGGCCAGACCATCTATCCGGACGGCGGCCGTCTGATCCTGAATTATACGGTGCCGGTGAAGGACTGACCGCTCATGGTTGTCGGTACGCCCCACATCAGTGTTGCGGGATCGGGCGCGCTGCTGCTCGATGGAATGCAGGGGGCTTTCAACGATGCCACCCAGGAACTGGTCTGGGCGGTGGCGAAGGCCGCGCTGGACCTCGAAGGGGTGCGCGAGGCCGTTCCCGGCATGAACAACCTGCTGGTGGTGTTTGATCCCCTCGCCACAGACGCCCACAGCGTCGGAGATCAACTGATGTCGCTCTGGTCCGCCACCGATGCCCACCCGGTGACCGGCACGCATCATGCGATTCCCGTTCACTACGGCGGCGCGCGCGGCGAGGATCTCACCGGCTGGGCCGCGCATTGCGGCCTGTCTGTCGACGAGACCGTCAGGCGCCACGCGGCGGCCCGCTACACCGTCGCCGCCATCGGCGCTATGCCGGGTTTTCCCTATCTGTCCGGTCTCGACCCGCGGCTTGCCTGGGCAAGGCGCAGCACGCCTCGCCTCAAAGTTACCGAGGGCGCCGTCATCATCGGCGGCGCGCAGGCGGGTATCATGCCGATGACAGCGCCGTCCGGATGGCACATCATCGGCCATACCGACGTGAAGCTCTTCAAGGCCGAAGCGGAATTGCCCGTGCTGCTCAGGCCCGGAGACAAGATTCGCTTCGCAATTGCAGGGATCGAGGCATGATCGAGATCCTCACCACCGGCCTGCCGAACACGGTCCAGGATCTCGGCCGGCCCGGCCATCTGGCGCTGGGGGTCAGCCATGGCGGCGCCATGGACAAGCAGGCACTGGCGATCGCCAATCTCATGCTAGGCAATGATCCTTCGGCCGCCGGGATCGAGGTCGCGCTTCACCCGTTCCGGCTGCGCGCGCATATCGACACCGCCGTCGCCATCACCGGCGCTGATTGCGCCGTCAGCATCGGCGACCGGCCCTGCCCGCCCTGGTGGGCCATGACGATCCGCGCAGGCGAGACCCTTGTCCTTGAGGCGCCGCGCGCCGGTGCTCGTTCCTACATCGCC
>NZ_RZOM01000322.1:0-5787 GCF_003999175.1 Mesorhizobium sp. M7A.F.Ca.ET.027.03.2.1
ATCTACGGCAAGGCGGAGGCGACAGCCCGAAAGGCTGGGATGGGCATATTCGGCCCGGCGCAATAGCCTGCCATTCATTCCCTGATGTTTTGTTTGTTAACCGCCACGGGCGCAGCCTTGATGGGGTCATCGCGCAATCGATTAAATTGCAAGCTTCCTTGAAACTGAAATTGCAACACACCGGCCTTATACCAGCCCAACCACAGGAGATCGGCCAGTGATAAAGACTATGGCGAGCACCACCGACCAGGCATGGAAAAGCGTCGCTTTGCTGACCTTTCTGGGAACCGCTGCAATCCTGGGCGTTTCCGTCGGCCTCAATTACCTGCTCCTGTTCTCCGAGGCGCTGACGCCATTTGGGCGCAGCATGATCACGGCAATCCTGTTGCCCGTTGTCCTTGGCGTTCCGCTTTTTCTGTTCGTTGGATTGAAACAGATCGAGCTTCGTCGCTATCGCCGGGAACTCGACAAGTCGGCAACCTTCGACACCATGACCGGCTGCCTGAACGGAGCGGTCTTCACGTCGATGGTCGAAAAAAGAACGGCACGGCCGTCGGTGCCGGGGCCGAAATCGGGCGCCTTCCTGGTCATCCATTCGGAACATCTGCGGTCCATCAACCTGCGCTTTGGTCTTGAATGGGGCGATCAAGCCTTGCGGCTCATAGCCTCGACCATACAATCGTCGGTGCGCGCGGAGGATCTGGTTGGACGCATGGGGACGTCGATGTTCGGGGTTTTCCTCGCCGGCGCGACCGAAGCAGAAGCCAGGGAAATCGGCGAGCGTATCAGTGCGCGCATCGCGCAAGTCTATTTCGCGCCAAAAGGGACGGAGGATGCCCTGACCGTCAAGGTCGGCGGCGTGGTGTTCGAAAACCAGGTGGAGTTCGCGGACATGTTCCGGTCCGCCGAGCAGCGCATGGCCGGCGTCCAGGACGGAGCCGCGTTTGAACTGACGCATCTCCATAGCTGACCGTCGCTGGGAACCAGAGCCATTCGGAAACCAGGGGAACTGTCGGACGCGGCCGCGGTTACGCTGAGGACGGGGTAGCCCGTGAAGACGCCGCCCAGGTTTCGGCGATGGCGACGATCGCGGCGTTGATCGGTCCGCTCGGGATCGCCGGCATCACCGAGGCGTCTACGACAAAGGCATTGTCGAAGCCGTTCAGCCGCAAGTCAGGATCGACGACGGCCTCAGTGTCACGACCCATCCGGCAGGTGCCGGCCGGATGGTGATGGGTGGAAGCAGCCCTGGCGATGAAAGCATTGAGTTCGGCATCGGACTGAACCGGTGCACCTGGCAGGATCTCCGTATCGCGCCATTCGTCCAGGGCCGCATGATGGCCGACCATGCGCGCCCGCTTCAACGCCATCCTGAATGTCGCGCGATCGTGTTCGGTTTCGAGGTAATGCGGGTCGATGACCGGCGCATCGTTGCGGCTCGGGCCGCTCGGTGTGATGCGCCCGCGGCTTGTTGGATGAGTGACGCCGCACAGGATGGTAAAGGCCGAGCCATAAAGCGGGGTCTTCAGGCCCTCGGCCGCCGACGGCGCGACGACGCAGGCGAGCACGATATCGGGACTTCCCGTGGAGCGGGTCGGGTCGTCGCTGTGCAGGTACATCAGCGATTCGGAGTGCTGCAGGCGGGAGGGCGGCACCGGCTTCTTCGTGCTGTAGACATTGCCGAGAGCCAGCAGATGATCCTGCAGGTTGCGGCCGACATCGCCGCGATCGGCAAGGCAACGTATGTCAGCTTGCTTCAGCGTATCGGGACAGCCAACGCCCGACCGCATGAGGATGAGCGGCGTGGATACTGCGCCGGCGCAAAGGACGATCCGGTCGGCGGACAGCGTTCCGGTCTCACCCTCGCACACCACGCTCACGCCCGTGATCTTGTGGCCGTCCAGCACCAGGTGCTCGACCTCGTGGCCGGCAAGCAAGGTCAGGTTCGGCCGCGCCATGACCTGCAACGACAGATAGGCGTCGGCGACGCTCAGGCGCTTGCCGTCACGTATGTTGAGTGAATTGGGACTAGTGCCGACCAGTTCGCCGCTGTTGTGGTCGCTCAGGGCGGGAGCACCCATGGCGCGCCCGGCGGCGATGTAGGCCCGCACGACCGGACTGACCTCGGCGTCCGGCAGATAGACGTCCAGCGGGCCACACTTGCCGCGTGTCGGCCCGTCGAAGGCAGTGAAGGCTTCGCTGCGGATGAAGCCCGGCAACAACCCCCGATAGGACCAGCGCTCGCCGCCAGCTTGCGCCCAGGGTTCGAAATCATCGGCATGGCCGCGGACATAGGCCATTGCATGCAGGCAGCTCGAGCCGCCGACGATCCTGCCGCGCGGCCATTCATGGACGCGGTTGGCGGTGAAGGGCTGGGGCACGGTCCGGTAGCTCCAGTCGTAGGCGCGGCCCTGGAGCATCGTCCATTTCAGCGGATCGGCGATGTCGGGATCGGCCGGCATCGCCCCGGCCTCGACGAGGCCGACCTGGCACGACCGGTCTTCACTGAGCCGGCTGGCAACAACCGAGCCGGCGGATCCCGCACCGATCACCAGCACGTCGAAATGACGTTTCAATTTGAAATTCCCCGCACAGGCTCACTATCGGAAGCTGATACGATCACGCGGCAAAGGCGCCGGCATTCGACCGTTCCATGATCTGTCTCTGCACGGACAAAAGGTGCGCGCGCATTGCGGCCTCTGCCGCTTCGGGATCGCGCTGCGAGATCGCCTCGGCGATCAGGCGATGCTCGCCGTCGCGGTGGGCGATCCGCTTGGGGCAGGTGGGGGCTGCGGTGCGCGCAACCTTCACCCGCGCATCGACGCCGACCTGGCGCAGCATCTTGTAGAATTCCGCGGCGAGATGGTTGCGGGCCGCGGCAACGATCGCGAGATGGAAAGCGAAGTCGACCTCACCCGACGGGGCGTTCTCCGGCGTGGTTGCCGCGTCGAGGATCCGCGCCGTCTCGAAAGAGGAGGCGCGCAGCGACGCCAGTCGGGCAAGGCCCGGCTCCATGATCAGGCGCAATTCCAGGACCTCGATCGGATTGGTTACCCTGACCAGTTCCTCGCCATATCTCGGAAGGGCGGTCGGCGCCCGCCTGGCGCGCGCCGGTTTGAGGTCGCCCGAAAGGCGCAGCACTTCAAGCGCCTTGCGAAGCTGATGGCGCTTGACGCTCAGATGTTCCGCAAGATCGCGCTCGGACGGAAGCTTGCCGCCGCCCTGCTGCAACTGGCGGACCGCGGCGATGATGTCGTCGAGATCCGATGGTCCGACCTGCGGCTCGAATGCGCTCAAAACCAAATCTCCTGTCCGATCGGCAGACCGCCGACTCAACGTCCGGCATCATATTGTGACACGAAAGCCTGTTCGACGGCACTCAACCAATTCAACCAATCTACAGCTGTACGCAATGGTTGACAACACCAGTTGCGCGATGGTTGACTGCCCATGTCGACGGTTGCCATCGCGGCGGGCCGTTTTCTCCCGAGGATCACGCATGCCGGCTGGCGAAACCTTTGACTACGTCATTGTCGGTGCGGGATCGGCCGGCTGTGTGCTGGCGAACCGGCTGAGCGAGGACCCTGCCGTATCGGTGCTTCTGCTGGAGGCGGGGGATTGGGACCGCGATCCGATGATCCACATCCCGCTCGGCTGGGGCAAGATACTGACCGAGCGCCGCCACGACTGGATGTATTTCTGCGAGCCCGAGGCCAATGTCGGCGGGCGCAAGGTCGAATGCGCGCGCGGCAAGGTCATCGGCGGCTCTTCCTCCACCAACGCCATGGCTTATGTGCGCGGCAATCGCGGCGACTACGATCGCTGGGCGGCAAGCGGCCTGACGGATTGGTCGTTCGACAAGGTGCTGCCCTACTTCAAGAAGCAGGAGCGCTGGGAAGCGGGGGAAAGCCGGTACCGTGGTGGCAGCGGGCCGCTGAACACCCAGTTCTGCCGGTACAAGGACGAACTGATCGATGCCTTCGCCACAGCCAGCCGTGATGCCGGATACCCGCAGACCGACGACTATAACGGCGCCATACAGGAAGGCTTCGGCCGGCTGCAGATGACAATTGCGAACGGCCGCCGCTGCTCGACCGCGACCGCCTATCTGCGGCCTGCCATGCGCCGCGGCAACGTCAAGGTGCTGACCGGCGCGATGGCGACGAAGATCCTGCTCAGGGATGGCCGTGCAACGGGCATTGCCTACACCAGAGGCGGGGCGAGCCATGAAGTTCTGGCGCGGCGCGAAGTCCTGCTTGCCGGCGGCGTCATCAACACGCCGCAGCTGATGATGCTGTCAGGCATAGGCGACAGCGGTGAGCTCGCGGCGCATGGCATCGAGACGAAGGTCGATCGTGCGCAGGTCGGAAAGAATTTGCAGGACCACGTTTCGGTCATCCTGATGTATCGGCGCAAACAGCCGGGACCGTTTCTCAAGATGATGCGGGCCGATCGTATCGGGCTGGATTTCGTCAAGACCTATCTCACCGGAAAGGGCTTTTCGGGAGATGTGCCTGGCGGCGTCGTGGCATTCCTGAAGAGCGACGCAAGCCGGCCGCTGCCGGACGTGCAGCTGCTTTTCACCGCCGCACCGCTGGGGGCATGGCCTTACATGTCGCCGTTCAAGGCGCCGTTCGCCGACGGCTTTGCGACCCGTATCGTTGCTGTGCAGCCGGAGAGCCGCGGCAGCGTCAGGCTGGCGTCGAGCGATCCGGTCGCCGCGCCGCTGATCCATCAGAATTTCCTGTCCTCGCAGCGCGACTGGCAATCGCTTCGCGCCGGCTTTCGCGTTGCCCGCAACCTTGCCAGCCAGCCGTCCATGACCCCGTTCGTGGGCGCAGAGTTCTTCCCCGGCCCGAAATGCGAGAGCGACGAAGAGATTGACGAGCATATCCGCAAGACCTCGATCACCGTGCATCATCCGGCCGGCACGTGCCGCATGGGCGTCGATGCGGCATCGGTGGTCGATCCGGAATTGCGGGTGCGCGGCATCGCCGGACTTCGTGTCGTTGACGCCTCGGTCATGCCCGACCTCGTCTGCGGCAACATCAATGCGGCGGTCATCATGATCGCCGAAAAGGCCGCGGATCTGATCCGCAGCCGCGCTCAACAGAGCGTGGCGGCCTGATAGAGGCGGCCGGAATACAACCAAAGTCTTTTGGTTGAGACTGAAAAACTGCGTTGGTTGGACTGTCATGCGCGTCCGCATGGCCGTGGCGAAGCGGTTTCACGCCCTTGTTGCGAGCTGTATCTCGCGATTTCTAGGCTATTTTGCCTATTTCTAGGCATTTGCCTCCCAAAAATGCACCTCAACCAAAAACTTATAAAATTCGCAATTTGGCTATTGTCGAGCAAAACCAATGCGAATACGGTTGAGTTGGTTAGAAGTATTTTCTTCGTGACGAGAGGTGTCCGATATGTCCCTGGCGCAACCAGCTAACGATGTGCTCACCAACAAGAAGGCAGCACTCAAGGGCCTCTATGACGCCCTCTACGCAAAGAACATGTTTCCGTTCTGGGCGACGTCGGAAGGCGTCGATCATGACGAGATCAAGCAGCTGATGGCGACGTCGAAGGCCGTTCCCTTCGTGTGGTCCTATTCGGACATCGAGCCGCTGCTGCAGCGCGCCGCCGAACTGGTGACCATGGACGACAGTGAGCGCCGTTCGCTGATCCTGGTCAATCCCGGTCTTGCGCCCAAGCGTGCATCGGTCAGCACCATGTACACCGCCTACCGCCTGAACGATCCCGACGAGATCATGCCGCCGCACAAGCACTCGCCGAGCG
>NZ_RZOM01000323.1:0-5777 GCF_003999175.1 Mesorhizobium sp. M7A.F.Ca.ET.027.03.2.1
ATGTCATCTGTTCGGTCAGGATCGCCCTGTTGACGGCATTGTCGTCGACAATCAGCACACGCGCACCGGTCACGTCGATCGGCATGATGCGTTGTCCGTTCTGCTGTCCAGCCCTCGGCAGCGTCACCGAGAACCAGAAAGTCGAGCCCTTGCCTTCCGCACTTTCGACCCCGATGTCGCCGCCCATCAGCTCGACGAGCCGCGAGGTGATGGCAAGACCGAGGCCGGTTCCCTCATGCCGCCTCGTCGAAGAGGTGTCGACCTGGCTGAATTTCTCGAACACCAGTTTCAGTTTTTCCTCGGGGATACCGATACCGGTATCGGTGACCGAGATCGTCAGCTTCGTTCCGGTTGGAACCCTCTCGCCGGTGACGTCGACCAGCACATGGCCTTCATCGGTGAATTTCACCGCGTTGCCGAGCAGGTTGGTGACGATCTGTCTGATACGGCCGACATCACCGACGAACAGGCTCTCGAGCCGAGGTTCGACACGCACGATCAGCTCGAGGTCTTTTTCCTTGGCTCGTGTCGACACCAGCGTCGCCACATCCTCGATCGCCTCGGCCAGATTGAAGGGCGCCGGATCGAGCACCAGCTGACCGGCATCGATCTTGGAGAAGTCCAGTATGTCGTTGATGATGGTGAGCAGCGCATTGCCCGATTTCACGATGATGTCGGTGAACGTCTTCTGCTTCGGGTCGAGGTCCGATTTGGCCAGCAGTTCGGCCATGCCGAGCACGCCGTTCATCGGCGTGCGGATCTCATGGCTCATATTGGCGAGGAACTCCGACTTGGCGCGGTCGGCGAGCACGGCGCGCTGACGCGCTTCGCGTAGTTCCGCCTCTCGCATCTTCAGCTCGGTGATGTCGGTGGTCGAGCCGATCAGATAGAGCGAGCCGTCGGAGGCGATCATCGCGCCCTTGCGGGCGAATTGATGCCTGACGCTGCCGTCGGCCAACGTCACCGTCTCTTCGACCTCCTGGGTTTCGCCGGTGCGCAGCACGGCGAGGTCGCCATTGACGAAAGCCTCGCCATCCGGCCCGAAAATCTCGATGTCGGTCTTGCCGATAGCCTCTTCCTTGCTGAAGCCCGTGAGATCGGACCAGCCCTTGTTGACATAGAACTGCCGGAGATCGGAGCGCTTGGCGTAGATCGATACCGGCACGTTGTCGATCAGGCTGCGGAACACCTCGTTCTCGCGCATGCTCTCTTCCAGCGCACGCTCGCGCGCCTTGACGTCGGTGATGTCGGTGCTCGAACCGACCAGATGCACCGACCCGTCCAGCGTCACCAGGCGGCTCTTGCGCGTCATCAACTGCCGAACCGTGCCGTCGCGATGGGTGACGGGTTCCTCGACCTCCTTGACGGCGCCCGTCACGGCGACTTGCGTGTCGTCATGGCTGTAGCCATCGGCGTCCTGCGCACCGAACAACTGCCGGTCGGTGCGGCCGATGACATCCTCCTTGGCCAAGCCGGTGATCGCGCACCAGGCCTTGTTGACGAATTCTATGCTCAGGTCCTGCGCCTTGATGAAGGCGGCCACCGGCAACTCGTCCATCACGTGCCGGAACAGGTCGATCTGGCGCATCGAATCGCGCAATGCCGCCTCGCGGCTCTTGATCTCGGAGATGTCAACGCGAACACCGATGAAGGTGCCATCATCGGTCCGCATGTCGTAGACCTGGTACCAGCGGCCGTCGGGGTTATGACGCTCGTAGCGGGAATTGGGCAAGCGGTAGCGGGCGAGGATCGCATCCAGCCAGCGGTCATGGTCGCTGTCGTAGAGCTGGTCGACTTGTGGATCGCCGCTGTCGCGGAAATAGCCGTTCGCATGGCCCAGAACGAGTGCCTCGCGGAATGTGCAGCCGGGCTGCCATGCCGGCTTCAAGGCCGGCAGCGTATCCTGGATCTTGCGGTTGGCGAAAACGAACCTGTCGTCGCGATCGTAGATGATCACGGCGGCCGGCAAGGATTCCAGCACGCTGGCGAGATGCTTGCGCGCATCCTGCGCTTCCGTCTCGCGGCGCTTCATTTCGGAAATATCGAACAGGAAGCCGGCAACATAGTTGCGGCCGCTGGCCATGCCGACGCGGCTCTTCCTGACGATACGCGATCGGCTGGCGCCATCGACCTCGAAATTCTCTTCCACTTCGTACGGCCGCCCGGTCGCAAGGACCTCACCTTCGCTCTGCTCGAAAAGCGCGACAGCGTTCGCCGGGAGGAAATCGCCGCCGGGTTTGCCGAGCATGGCTTGCGGCGTCTGGCCAAACAGGGCCGCGAACGCCTCGTTGACGAAGACGAAGCGCAGATGGTCGTCCTTGACGAAGATCGGATCCTTGACGGCGTTGATCACCGCCTCCGCCAGCCGCGCTTTCTCCAGCGCGTCGGCAAGTTCGGCCTCCCGGTTCTTCATGTCGGTGACGTCGACATAGGAGATCAGCCGCTTGCCGCCGGCCAGCGGCGCCATCGACGATATCAGCGTGCGGCCGTCATTGCGCGGGAACTGCCGCGCCGCGGCGATCCCGGCCCTGATTTCCGCCTCGCGCTCGGCGATATGCCGCTGCCATGATGCATCGTCGGCACCAAACGGATCGATGTCGCGGCTGGCGTCCATCAGATCGCGGAAGCTGCAGCCGATCTCGGCGCGCCGGGCGTCGATCTGCCAGAAATCATAGAAAGCACGGTTGATGATCTCGGTGCGCATATCGGCGTCGAGGACGAGGACACCGATCGGCATCTGGTCGACCATGGTGCGGAGACTGGCGAAGGTCTCGGCGATCTTGGCGTTCGCGCTTTTGATCTCCGCATCGCGTTGCTTGATCTCGGTGACCTCATAATAGGTCAGCAGCCGCTTGCCGCCTGACAGCGCCGTCACCGAGAACATCATCGTCCTGCCGTTGGCATGGACAAATTCACGCGGCGCGACGGATCCGGCGCGAATCTCCTCGAGACGAGTGGCAAGGTAGCGCTGCCATTGCCGTTCGTCGATGTCGCCATAGATGCCGCTGCGGCGGTTGAGTTCCATCAACAGGCTGAACGGAGCGCCGACGCCGACAGCGCCGTCCGAAATCCTCGAGAGGTCGCGATAGGCCTTGTTGACGATCAGCGTGTCGAGCCTGGCGTCGAGGAGCACGACGCCCATGTGCATGGCGTCCATCGTCCGCTCGAGGTCGGCCAGATGCTGGTCGGGCTCGCCGTCGGCCGATGGTTCCTGCCCCGGACCTTTGAAGGCGCCGGCCAATGCCGTGACGTTGCGGCCGATTCCGCGATAGCCGGCAAATCTTCCTTCGTCGTCGAACTTCGGAAAGCCTGATGTCAAGACCCAGCGACAGTCGGCGCTGCCACCCTTGAGTTCGTAGACGAAGTCGCGAAAAGGCCGGTGCGCCTGCAGATCCTCCAAATGCGCGGCGCCACTACGATCGCCGTTCAGGACCTGATTGAGGAAGTCGAAGCGGAACCGGCCAAGCACGTTTGCCGGATCGATGCCGGTGGCTGCCTGGTAATTCTGCGAGAGCCAGGAGAAGCGCAGTTCGGCGTCGGTCTCCCAGACCCAGTCGGAACCGGCTTCGACGAGTTGGCGAAGCGCATCGTTCGAATCCATGCAAGAGGCGGACGATGATGCATCATCGCCATGCGCTGTGGATCTGCGAGGCGCGCGCTTGCCGCGCGCGCTGATTGTTTCGTTCGCTTCCGCCATGCCGTCCCCACCCCGAAAACCAAGGCCGAACCCTCCTCCGCGGTTCGTCGGCAAAATGTGCCCGAGAAGCATTAAGGATCCGCTAACCTTAACGGTCAGTTAGCTTCATTCCGCCCGGTTGTCGGCGGGGTCGAACCCGCTATATAAGCAACGGCAGGGGTATTGCTGATGCTTGGACGGATTGTGCCTTTTTTCATGGGGCTGGCGCTGCTTTTCGGCGGCGGTTGCTCGCGCAGTTATGACGGCACGGTCGTCATCCCGAGGCCGCTCGATGTCCGGCGCTTCTGGGACCGGCCGCCACCGAATGTCGACTATGGGCAAGCCGAGGTCGAAAACGGCGCTTTTCCGGTGGCGCCGCAGCCGCCCCGGCGTTTTTCCGAGCGCAAGGTCAGCCATGCCGCACCGAGACGGCATCAGACGAGGTTGCCTGCGTCGGCGTCCCTATCGGCGCCGGCGAAGTCGCTGACCTGCAGGAACGTCAGCGAGCCTGGCAAGAGAGCTCGCATGGTCTGCGATTAGATTGGAGCTTGGTCCTAAAAGCGGGATTCGGTCAAACAAACACGATCCGCGGATAGCTCGGCGAACGGGCTTTCACAGGGAAGCAGCGCCTTTTTTCGGCTCCTTCGCTCCGAGCTTGTCGAGTGCAAGACGAACCTGACGCAGATCTTCCTGCCAACCGTCATCGTCGTCCATTGGACCCTCCGAGGCAGCCCGCTGCAACCCACGCGCCTCGGATTCGATCTCGCGCAGTTCGGCGATTTTTTGTTCGGTGGTCAGCGAGTCGTCTTCGACGATCTCCAGCACCCGCATTTCCCTGAACGTAGCCATGGCGTTCCTCCCGGCTGATGTCGATCACAACGCCGTGAGCGCCCCTCTGTTCCAGACGGATCGCGCAGCCGCATAGCAGCAGGCACCCCGCCGCCGGTGATCGCAAATCGGGGAAGACCGGCGATCATTCGGCCGGGAAAAATGCCGGGCCGACCAAGCGCACCGGCCGCTCGCCGGCCTCGATCGAAAGGTGCTGGGCGGCACCTGGGGCTTCGGCATCGATCCCGGGGACGGCCGCAACCGTGCCGAGATCCGGCTTCGCCGTCGGCAACGGAATAATGGCGTTGCGCATGTTGGCGGGCGTCACGGTCCTGGCTCGCAGTTCGGTGACCCGCTGGTAGTAGCGCTTGACGTCGCATGCCTTGAAATTCGCATCATCGCGATATCTGAAGGCTGCCGGCAGCTCGGTATAGGGTTTGCGCGTGTCGAGCGCGGTCATCTGGTCGGTCTCGAGGCTGGCGTCGTTCAACGTGTAGAGGTCGACGCCGGGGTCATCGCAGATGTAACGGCATTGATCGACCGTCTCCTTCAGATCGCCGCTGGCGGCGAATTGCGACTTTGGCGCCGGGAAGAAATATCCGTCCGACAGACGCACGCAAAACAGCATCGCATTGCCGGCGAACGTGGTGCTCGCCGATTGGGTGCTGGGCGCGGCGCGCACAGGCCGTTGCTTTGCCGAAGGCGCACAGCCAAGCGCGACGAGGCGCGCCTGCAGGCCCGCTGTGTCGCGGCCCGAATTCCCAGCGGCAGCAATCCGGCGCTGCACATCCGAGCGGCTCCTGGCGAGATCGGCGCAAGCGTTGAAGAGACCACCAAGCGAACTCTTCGCCGTGCACTGGCGCTGTCTCTCGATAGTCTGGATGGCTGCAAGTTGCCGGCGCAACTGGGCAAGCTCCGGGCTCGCCCCGCCGCTGCGGCCAGCCGAAAGCAACTGGCTTCTGATCGCGCCGCAGCTGTCCGCGTAGGACGAAAGGGTACCGAACAAAACTGCCGCCAGCGAAATAAATACGATCACCATGGAAGGCCAGAAACGGATCATCGGGACAACTGGTCCTTTTTGCGGAGAACCTGGAATTTAGAGTCCATGACTTCAGCAAGCTTCGGCTACATGAGTAATTCCTAATAATCTAACGAATTTCTACATGAATGACCTATTGTCTATTGTACTACGTCACCTCATGTAAATTCGATATTACATTTTTATTTCAAGATTGAGACGAACCTCGAAAGAAAGCGCAAGCCTGACCATCGC
>NZ_RZOM01000324.1:0-5749 GCF_003999175.1 Mesorhizobium sp. M7A.F.Ca.ET.027.03.2.1
ATGCAGGTTGCTTCAACCGACGAAGGTTCGGCCCGGCTGCTGACCGAGCAGCTGGCACTGTCGGCTGCGGCGGCGGAATTGCGCCGTTTGGGGGCCGGGCGGATCGCCGACGCTTTCGTCGAGACGCGTTTGGCCGGCCAATGGCGCAACACCTATGGCATGGTCGACTCGCGCCACGATGCACGCATGATCATCGACACGCTCTATCCGCCGGTGAACTGAGCGGCGAGCATCGCAAAAACCGGCGCCATCCACAGTTTTGACGCGTTGGCGGGCATCCTCACGCGTATGGCTGATCACCGTTAACCTTAACAAATGGTTTCCGTTGCGATGGCGGACGGCAAGGCCCACTGTCCCGGCGCGAGCAGGGAATGGTTCAGATTGGCCGTCTCTTGCTTTGCGAAGCAGGAACACCGATGCGACAGGTACTGACCTCTTTTCTGGCCTTGCACTGGGCGATTGTTTTCGCCCTGCTTGCGCTCATCTGCATCGACGGAAACCGGGGTGTGGCGGCGGCGCTCGGCGTGCTGGGCACCACAATCGAGGGTACCCGCTTCGTCGACCTCGACAATTTCGTTGTCGTGGCGCCGCTCGCCACCGCATTGCTTATCGTCGCGGTTCTGTTTTTCTGGGCCTTTGTCGAAGCCCTGGTCAACGACGCGACCAGTCCCGGCGCCGACAGCGTCGCCCGCATCGCCTTCATCTGCGCGTCCGGCATGTTGTCGCTGATCGTCATCGGAGGTGCTGCGCAAGGCATCAACGGGCTGTTCATGGCGGTTGCCGTGCAGCTGACGGCACTTCTGGCGTCCTATGTCGCCATGCTTGCCGAGCGGCGGTCCGTGGTTGTGGCAGCGGCTTCCGGCGAAAGCGAGATCCATGCCGTCGCGCATGACATGGCAAAAGCCGCGGCTCACAATTCGCTGCTCTCACTCATATCAGGCCGAACGGTCTCCAAGACCGGCTCCAATCACAGGGGAGGCCGCTGATGCGTTACATCTTCGGGTTCTGGGCGGCGCCGATGGCGATTTTCTGGGGCTGGTTCTATCTGTCGGCCAACGACATCAATTTCGGCTACACGATGCTCAGCCGACAGATGCACGACTTCTTCTTCCAGCTCTATGGTCAGATGCTCGGCATCGATCCGGCGATCATTCCCGGCATGGTGGCAAAGACGTGCGTCTTCGACGGGTTGCTGCTGATGGCGCTTTGGGCTTTCCGCCGTCGCCGCGAAATCGCCGGCTGGGTCAAACAGCGCTGGGCGGGTCCGGTTCCGTTCGAGCGGATGCGTGGAGCGACTGAAGCCGGTCCAAAACTCCCTGCAGAATAAACGCGGCTGCCGCCGAATCGATCTTGCCGGCGCGCTTGCGGCGCGAGAAATCCATCTCGATCAGCGTCCTTTCGGCCGCGACCGTCGATAGTCTCTCATCCCAGAGCACGAAGGGCAGGTCGCTCATCTGGGCCATGTTGCGAACGAAGGCGCGCGATTTCTGCGCACGCGGACCTTCCGAACCGTCCATGTTGATCGGCAGCCCAATCACCACCGCGCCGGCATTCTCCTTCCGCAGCAAGGCGAGCAGCACCGCCGCATCGAGCGAGAATTTCCTTCGCATGATGACCGGGCGCGGATGGGCGAAGGAAAATCTCTGGTCCGAGACCGCGACGCCGATCGTCTTGTCGCCGAGGTCAAGTCCCGCCAGCGTCTTGCCGCCGGTCAGCCGCGCCGGCAATTCCTCGATCGTGATAATGCCCACCGGCCGTCCTTCGCCTTTCACCACCACGTGTTTTGTCAAACGCGTGGTGGACACAGTAACCCTTTGATCTCGGGGCCGTCGGCGTTCTATCCTTTGGCAAGATAAAAATCGAGGAATGCATTCATGAAACTGACCTGGTACGGCCACTCGGCCTTTCGCATCGAGACCGCTGATGCCAAGATCCTCATCGATCCTTATCTGATCGGCAATCCGTCCTGGACGGGCGGCTGGGAGGGACCGGCGGAGGGAATCACGCATGTACTGCTGACGCATGGCCACAGCGACCACATCAGCGGCGCGCTGGAAGTGCTTGGCAAAAGCGGCGCCCAGCTAGTCGCCAATTTCGAGATCTGCATGTACCTGGTCGGCAAGGGCGCCAGCGACAAGAAGATCAACCCGGGCAACATCGGCGGCACCGTCGATTGCGGCGGCTTCACCACCACTTTCGTCCAGGCGCTGCATTCATCCTCGTTCCCCGGCGAAGGTGGCCAGAACACCTATCTCGGCAATCCGGGCGGCCTCGTCCTGCATTTCCCGGAAGACAAGACGCTCTACCACATGGGCGACACCGACATCTTTTCCGACATGGCGCTGATCAACGAGTTGCACGAGCCGAAGATCGGCCTGGTGCCGATCGGCGACCGCTTCACCATGGGCGGCGCGGTGGCCGCACTTGCCTGCCGGCGCTTCTTCAAGTTCGACACCGTGGTTCCCTGTCACTTCGGCACCTTTCCGATGATCGACCCGACCGCCGACAAGTTCGAGGCCGGCCTGGAAGGATCCGGCATCAAGGTGGCTTTGCCCAAGATTGGCGAGACGATTACGATTTAGAAGCAGCCATAATGGAATAAAACCATGGCTTTGAGGCAATCTTTTTGCGTTTCCATACTGGTCGCGGCGTCGCCCGCGCTCGCTGCGGATGATTTCATCGAAGGCGTCTACCTTCAGTCCGAGGAGCTTTGCAAACAGGCCAAGAAGGACACGCTGCAAACGCTGATCGACGCCGGCAACATCGTGCTTTCGGCATACGGCCTGCAAAGCGTCGAATACAATTGCGAGTTTCTGCAGATCAGCAAGGCGACGGCTTCGCCGAGCTGGGCGGTGACGGCCATCTGCCAGGAACCGGGTTATGTCTTTCCCGACGTTCTCTCGGTGACGCAAATGAACGCGAAGCAGATCGATCTCGTGTCGGTTCGGCCCGTCGACGACGAAAGCGAAGCAAGCGGCAACAGCGGCAGCTACTATCTGTGCGAAGGCGTTGCCCTGCCATAGACGTATTCTGAGAGCCGATGAGCGGGCCGTCGGCACAGCCTGGTCTCTCGCACGATGCATGTTGCGCAGCGCGCGCGGCGCCGCTATAGCCCGAACTGGTTTTCCCCGAGGCAAAAACATGTCCGTAGATCTTCAGACAGTGAAGCGCGTCGCGCATCTCGCCCGCATCGCGGTGAGCGAAGAGGATGCCGAACGGATGACCGGCGAGCTGAACGCCATTCTGGGCTTCGTCGAGCAGCTGAACGAGGTCGATGTTTCCGGTGTCGAGCCAATGACCTCGGTGACGCCGATGGACATGAAGAAGCGCAGCGATGTCGTCACCGACGGCGGCAAGGCGGCCGACATCGTCGTCAACGCGCCGGCGACCGAAGAGAATTTCTTCCTCGTGCCGAAGGTCGTGGAGTAAGTCCGCCGATGGCAATCGAGATCGCCATTGAGACGCCGCTCCAGGACGACCTGCGCGGGCTGGTCACCGAACTCAACGAGACCTTGCTCGAACTGACGCCGCCGGAGCATTGCTACCATTTGACGGTTGAGCAGTTGGCCGGTCAGGACACGACGGTTTTCATCGCCCGAGATAAAGGCCTGGCCATTGGCTGCGGCGCGCTGAAGCGTCATGACGGCGCCATTGGCGAGGTCAAGCGCATGTATATCAGGCCGTCGCATCGCGGCCAGAAGATCGGCGCGAAAATCGTCGAGCGGGTCGAGGCGCTGGCGCGCAACGAGGGACTGAAGCGCCTGGTGCTGGAGACGGGCGATCGTCATCCCGCGGCGTGGACAGTCTACGAACGCGCCGGGTTTTCGCGTTGCGGCCCGGTGCTGGATTATCCCGATTCTGAGTGGTCGGTGTTTTACGAAAAGAGCCTTTGATGAGCGACCTGACCCAGCTGACGATTTCACAGGCCCGCGCCAAGCTGCGCGGCAAGGAAATCACCGCGACCGAGATCACCGAGGCCTATCTCGGCGCTATCGAGCGCGCCAATCCGGCGCTCAATGCCTATGTCGCCGTGACCGGCGACAAGGCGCGCGACATGGCCAAGGCGTCCGACGCCAGGCTGGTCAAGGGCGAGGGCGGTGCGCTGGAAGGCATTCCGTTGGGGATCAAGGACCTGTTCGGCACCGAAGGCGTCCACACGCAGGCTTGCAGCCATGTGCTCGACGGGTTCAAGCCGCGCTACGAATCGACCGTTACGTCAAATCTGTGGGCCGACGGCGCCGTTATGCTCGGCAAGCTCAACATGGACGAGTTCGCCATGGGTTCGTCCAACGAGACGTCCTACTATGGTCCGGTCATCAATCCGTGGCGGCGCTCGCGCCTCGATACTGCGGTGATGCCGACGACGCATCAGGGTGATGGCGGCTTCGTCTCGGCCGGCGGCACGAGGACCGTGCGCAGCCTGGACAATGCGCAGTTGGTGCCGGGTGGCTCTTCTGGCGGGTCGGCCACGGCAGTCTCCGCCTTCCTGTGCGCCGGCGCGACCGCGACGGATACTGGCGGCTCGATCCGCCAGCCGGCCGCCTTCACCGGGACGGTCGGCATCAAGCCGACCTATGGCCGCTGCTCGCGCTGGGGTATCGTCGCGTTCGCCTCGTCGCTCGACCAGGCCGGCCCGATCGCGCGCGACGTACGCGATGCCGCGATCCTGTTGCAGTCGATGGCCTCGGTCGATCCGAAGGACACGACGTCGGTCGACCGGCCGGTGCCGGACTATGAGGCCGCGATCGGCAAGCCGATCAAGGGCATGAAGGTCGGCATTCCCAGGGAATACCGCGTCGACGGCATGCCCGAAGAGATCGAGGCGCTGTGGCAGAAGGGCATTGCCTGGCTGAAGGACGCCGGCGCCGAGATTGTCGACATTTCCCTCCCGCACACCAAATACGCGCTGCCCGCCTATTACATCGTGGCGCCCGCCGAGGCGTCATCCAACCTCGCCCGCTATGATGGCGTCCGCTACGGCTTGCGCGTGCCGGGCAAGGATATCGTCGACATGTATGAGAAGACCCGCGCCGCCGGTTTCGGCCGCGAGGTCAAGCGCCGCATCATGATCGGCACCTATGTGCTGTCGGCCGGCTACTACGACGCCTACTATCTGCAGGCGCAGAAGGTGCGCAATCTGATCAAGCGGGATTTCGAGACGGTCTTCGCCGCCGGCGTCGATGTCATCCTGACCCCGGCAACGCCGTCCGCCGCCTTCGGCGTCGCCGATGAGGACATGGCTGCCGATCCGGTCAAGATGTACCTCAACGACATCTTCACCGTCACGGTGAACATGGCCGGCCTGCCGGGCATCGCCGTGCCCGCCGGGCTCGACGCCAAGGGCCTCCCGCTCGGGCTGCAGCTGATCGGCCGGCCGTTCGACGAGGAAACCCTGTTCCAGACCGCCGCCGTCATCGAGCAGGCCGCAGGCACGTTCCAGCCGGAGAAGTGGTGGTAGGGACGTCGCTCGTCTAGCGGATGCCCTGAAAGTCGGAATCGATTTTCGGAAGGATGCTGCGCAAAATCAAAGTGTTAGCGTCCTTTGAGCGCCCACGCCCGCGCGGCGCTGCAATGGGGTGAGCGATGTTCTTCTACCTGTCCAAGATATTCTGGTTCTTCATCCAGCCGCTGAACCTGGCGATCTTCCTGCTGCTGGCGGGATTGCTCGCGGCCATGATAGGGCGCCGGCGGCTGGCGGCCACCGGCAGCGTGCTGGCATTTCTGGTCCTTGCGTTGTCGGCGTGGACGT
>NZ_RZOM01000325.1:0-5730 GCF_003999175.1 Mesorhizobium sp. M7A.F.Ca.ET.027.03.2.1
CATGTCCTCTTCCACCATGCCGGCATTGTGCAAGGCGAGCAGGTTAAGCGCGATTTCCCGCGCGTCGGCGGAATCGGGATGTGCCTCGCGCCGCCGGCAGGCCTCGTCGAACACGCGCTGCAGCTTGGCGATATCGGCTGGCTTGAGCAAGCCACGGTCATAGACGGACTTCGACATGGCGATCTCCTGATAAAGACCTAGAGCGCCACGTTTAAATTGCCAATCTTTCCCGAGGCCTGACGGATTTCACGCAAAAAAGGGAGGGACTTCGGGTCGCCGAAGTCCCTCCCTTGAGATTGCAAACGAGTACCTGATATCAGACCGCGATCTTGCCGCCGCCCTGTTTGGTGATGGCGACGACCGACGGCCGCACCGGCATGTCGGGCTTGAAGTCGGGCCAGCGCGTCGACAGGTCCTCATAGTAGGACGGGCGCCCGAACGCTTCCCAGTCCTCTCCGCCGTCGCCCGGATGCTGGACGGCGACGAAGGCGGTCCGGTCGTCGGGCGCAAACAGCGGACCGCACATTTCGGCGCCGATCGGCACGCGGAAGAACAGTTTCGAGGTCGCCCGCGCCGCCCCCTCCGTGTCCACCGCCCATAAGCCATCGGTGCGGCCGGTGGCTTTCGGACCCTGGCCGTCGGTCGCGACCCAGAGACGCCCGGCCGAATCGACCGCGCAATTGTCGGGCATGCCGAACCAGCCATTGGCCGTCGTTGCCGTCGAGAAGGTGGCACCGACATCGGCAACCGAGGGATCGCCGCATTTCAGCAGCACTTCCCACTTGCCCTTGGCGGCCGTGAAATCACCGCCGTCCTCGGCGATCTCGATGATGTGGCCGAAGGCGTTTTCGGCGCGCGGGTTGGCGGCGTCGACCTGGTCGGCCTTGCGCTTCGAATTGTTGGTCAGCATGACATAGACCTTGCCGTTGACGCCGTTGGGCTGAATGTCTTCCGGGCGGTCCATCTTGGTGGCGCCGAGCAGGTCGGCGGCGCGGCGCGTCTCGATCAGCACGTCGGCCTGGCCAGTGAAACCGTTTTCAGCCGTCAGCGGCCCCTGGCCGAACACGATCGGCAGCCATTCGACCGTGCCGTCTTCGGCGAACCTGGCGACATGCAGCGTGCCATCGTCGAGCAGGTCCTTGTTGGCGGCACGGTCGTTCGGATTGAACGCGGCCCTGGTCACGAACTTGTAGACATAGTCGAAGCGCTCGTCGTCACCGAGATAGAAGACGACGCGGCCGTCCTTGGCGACGATCGATTCGGCGCCCTCATGCTTGAAGCGGCCCATGGCGGTGCGCTTCCTCGGCGTCGAGGTCGGGTCGTTGACATCGACCTCGACGATCCAGCCGAAGCGGTTGGCTTCGTTGGGTTCCTTGGCGAGGTCGAAACGCTCGTAATGCGCCGCCCATTCATAGGCGCCTTCGGGAATGCCGAGACGCTTGTAGTTCGCGGCTTCCTTGTGGTCTTCCGGCAGCTCGCCGGAAAAATAGCCATGGATGTTCTCCTCGGCCATCACATAGGTGCCCCAGGGCGTGACGCCGCCGGCGCAATTGTTGACGGTGCCGAAAACCTTGGTGCCGGACGGATCGGCTTTGGTCTTGACGCGGTCATGGCCGGCGACCGGGCCGGACAGCGCCATTTCGGTGTTGGCGGTGATGCGGCGATTGAGCTTGCCGTCGCGCACCACCTGCCATTTGCCACCGTCCTTGCGGATCTCGACGATGGTGCCGCCATGGGCGGCCATCTCGACATCGATCTGCTCCTTCGAGAGGGGCGCGACTTCGGCCGACTTCTTGCCGTCCTTTTCGACGATCTTCACGATGCCCGGGAACATCAGATGCGGATTGGTGTATTCGTGGTTGACCACCAGCAGGCCATGTTCGGCTGAGCCGTCGATCGGGATGTAGCCGACATAGTCATTGTTGTAGCCGAACTGTTTCGCCTGGGCCTCGGCCGACTGTTTCGTCGGGTCGAAGTCGGGCGAATCGGCAAAAAGCGGATCGCCCCAGCGCAGCAGGACATCGGCATCGTAACCCGGCGCGACATGGTGCTTGTCGTCGATGCCGGCCTCGAGTTCGTCGAACGCGAAGACCGAGCCTTCCGCTGCCCGGGCCTCGTCGGCGCTGATCAGCGCCAGCGGGCTTACGGTGGCGGCGATGGCCGAGACGGCCAGCGAGCCCTTGAGGAAGCCGCGGCGCGAGAACCGCGCGGCGATGATCTCGCCCATGGTGCGGTTGTCGGAGGCATTGATGGCCGGGCCGTCGTTTTCCTCGAGCAGGCTGGTGCGGAATCGGGTGTCGGGGGAGCGAAGGTCAGTCATGGTGGCTTGCCTCTGGCTGTTGGGTGGCTGGAGCGTGGGGTACCTGTTTGACCCCCCTTATAATCGCCGGGTCACATTTTCGTGACATTGGGGGACCTTTCAGACGCGACTGCATTCCGCGCAGCGCTGGCTCAGCCTTCCCGAAGGCCGTGAACTGCTCCGGAATCGACTTTTCGAGATGAAGGAGACCTTCGGCGGCATGTTTCGCCGCGCCTCCTGCGACGGCGCATGGCGTCAGCCGCTGCAAACCGATCAACGCACAAAGCCGGCTCGACAAAGTCACCTCCGCCGCCCCCGGCGGAGGTGACTTGATGTTCGGCGTCTGCCGTCGTCAGGCGTAGGGAAAGCGAGTCTCCCATTTAACGATGGCGGTCGCGGCGCCGTTCATGCAAAGCTAATGTAGCATACGCTTGGGACTTTAGTCCAATCTTGCGCTTGCAAAGGTCCTAGTTGACAACCGCAACGGTCGGAGGTCGCTTCCGGGCGCCGCGTCTTTCGGCAATGTTGTTGCACTGCAACGTTGGGGTGGGGCGCGCCGGGCTCAGTCGTCGGAGATCAAAATGCACAGATCGGTCACGACCCGTTGTTGCCGGCTGGCGCTCAAATCGGCAGCGGCGCTGGCGTTGACGATTGCTCCCTACCAAATTGTCCTGGACGGCTCCGTTCCCGGCATTCACACCGCCAGCGCATACGCCAAGGGTGGCGGTAACAGCGGTGGTGGCGGCGGCAATTCCGGCGGCGGTAATGGCGGGAACAGCGGTAATGGCGGGAATAGCGGGAACGGCAACAGCGGCAATAGCGGCAACAGCGGCAAATCGGGATCCAATCAGGGTAAGAGCGGAAGCCATGTCAATGCAAAGACCGGTGACAAGATCGACGTGACCGGTAACAAGATCACGGTCCGGCATCCCGACGGCATAACGGAAAAGCTCGAGAACGGACGTTTCAGCATGAAGGACGCGCTCGGTCGCACGATCATCGACCGCCAGGCCACGCCGGCCGATGCCGATCGTCTCAAGGCCTTGTGAAGCTGGCCAACAGGCAACGGTCAGCTTTGCACGTCACCTCCGCCGCCCCCCGGCGGAGGTGACATCGTTTTGGCGGTGCCACGCCGGTCCCGAGGCGCGACGCGCTTTGCGCGGTCCGCACCTTGCGGAGGCACGCAACCGTTCAATTATTGTTTTTCGCAATCCGGATGATTTCAGGTCGAAGCGGCCTGAAAACTGAATCCGCCTCTAAATCAAAGAGATAGAGCATGATGTCTTCCGAAAACCGCTTCACACCTTTCGGCATCATGCTCTCGTTGCTCTAGGAAGGCCTGTCGCGGTCGCGCAACTCACGCATCATCAAGGCCGCTTCGGTGCGGTTTCGCACATTGAGCTTCGACAGCACCCCGGTCATGTGATGCTTGACGGTCTTCTCCTGCAGCTCAAGCCGCAAGGCGACTTCCTTGTTGCTCAGCCCCTCCGCCACCAGCCGCAGGATTTCCGTCTGCCGATCGGTGAGCTGCCGCAGCCGTTCCGCAATGCCGTCGGTCGGCTGCTGGGACTGGAGATCCGAAAGCAGCCGAGCCGACAGCGTCGGCGACAGATAGCTTTCGCCGGCTGCAACATTGCGCAGGATGTCGGCGAGCCCGCGCGACCCGACGCCTTTGAGGACATAGCCATTCACCCCTGCGTTCAGCGCCTTTGTCACATCGGCGTTGGCCTCCGAAACGGTCAGCATGACGATCTTCTGGGCCGGATGGCTGGCCAGGATGCTTGCGACGGCGGTCAGCCCGCCGCCCGGCATGGAGATATCGAGCAGCAAGATGTCAGGCCGCACCGTCGTGGCGAGGCGTTCGGCATCCTGCGCCGTGGCGCCCTCGCCAACCATCTCGAAGCCTCCGATCTCCGACAGGCTGCGCGTCACACCTTCGCGAAAGAGGGGGTGATCGTCGACAATGGCGATGCGAATGGTCCCAGTCATGCTTGCTCCTCGACCGATAGACGGATCACCAAACGCGTACCTTGCGGCCCGGTCAAGGTTTCGAACTGTCCGCCAATGCTTTCGACCCGCTCCCTGAGGCCGGCGAGGCCGAGACCCTCGACCCGTGCCGCCGGATCGAAGCCGGGCCCGCCGTCCGACACTTCGACAAAAAGCCGGCCACCTTTCATCCCCGCACTCACCGCCTGATCCTTGCCCAACCCATGGCGATAGGCGTTGTTCAGCCCTTCCTGGACGAAACGATAGATGCTGATCTTCTCGGAGGCGCCGGGCTCTGGCAACTGTCCGGTCAGCGTCAGCGTCACCGACGTTCCCGTCCTCTGCTCGTGTTCCTTGACCGCCAGCCGCAGAATGTCGGTTGCGGCAGCCGTCTCGATCTGCGGCAAAACAAGGCCGGTGCAGATGCCGCGTATTTCGCGCATCGCGTCCTCCAGTGTCTTGCGGATCATTGCGACCTCGGTCGAACGGCTTACGCTCGAATGGCCATCGCTGGAAAATATCGGGCTGTCCATGCGCAGCGCCGCCAGTGCCACGAGTTGGGCCGGGCCGTCATGGAGGTCGGCGCCGATCCGGCGCAGATATCTTTCGTTGAGCGCGGTGGCGCGGCGGGAGGCCCGTTGCACGCGCAGTCGCAAAGCACTGTTTTGCACTACCAGACCCTGCAGCTCCGAAACCTGGCGGCGCAGCGCCCCACGCTGATCGTCGATGGTGCGGCTGCCGCGCAGGACAATCCCCGACAGGAGCAGGAATGCCGCGAGCGTCGCGCCGGCCACGATCAGCCAGCTCGACCACAGGGCGGACGCCAGGGTGGCCTGGAAATCGTCGGCGATTTCATAAAACTCGGTGACCGCCACCACCTCGCCCGACCAGGGCTCGCGCACGGGATTGTAGATCTCCAGCAATGGCAAGCCGGTAGCCTTCTCCTCGCGTTCATCATCTTCGAATGTATTGAATTCAGCGACGACATTGCCTTCGAAGGCGGAACGCAGATTGTCGCTCGGACCGAAGCGGCGGCCGATCAGGGACGCCTCCTTGGCGTAGAGAACCGTGCCGTCGCGGCGCCAGAGCACGAACGATTCGAGGCGCTTGCCGAGCGCGCCCTGGCCAAGCGTCTCGTCCAGCGCCTGCTTGACGGACTCGCTGAGCTCCTGGTCCTTGCGCAAGTCGGGAAGCAGCGGCGCAATCACGCTGTCGACATAGAGCGCCGTCGTGGCGGCCGAATTGCGGATGACGCCGTCCCGGATCTGCGCCGTCACCCAGGTGCCCACCACCAACATGACGGCCAGCAGGCCAAAGCCGCCGGCAACGACGAATTGCAGGGCAAGGGAAAGCTCGCTCCAGCGCCGCATCAGGTTTTGAAAACTGCGAATCATGAGCCCCTGACCGCCCTTCGAACCGACAGATTGGGCGATGTTAGTACTTTG
>NZ_RZOM01000326.1:0-5729 GCF_003999175.1 Mesorhizobium sp. M7A.F.Ca.ET.027.03.2.1
CGGTCGAACCGACCCCCTCTGGCCGCTTCGCGGCCATTTCCCCTCGAGGGGGAGATTATCCGGTGCTACACCAATCCCCGCTTCACCATCATCGCTTCGGGCGACGGCATCTTGCCGCGGAAGGCGGTGTAGAGTTCTTCCGGATCCTTCGAACCGCCGGCGGCGTAGATGTTCTTGCGCAGCCGTTCGGCGAGCGACGGGTTGAAGGGGTCTCCGGTTTCCTCAAAGGCAGCGAAGGCATCGGCGTCGAGCACTTCCGACCACATGTAGGAATAATAGCCGGCCGAATAGCCGTCGCCGGAGAAGACGTGGCCGAAATGCGGGGTGCGGTGACGCATGGCTATGGTGTCCGGCATGTGCAGCTCTGCAAGCGTTTCGGTTTCGAAACGAAGTGGTACTTCAGGCGCATCCGGCCGTGCGTGATAAGCCATGTCCATCAGCGCGGATGCGGTGAACTCTACTGTTGCAAAGCCAGCGCCAAAAGTCCGCGCGGCCAGCATCTTGTCGAGCAGCGCCTTGGGCATCGGCTTGCCGGTCTTGACGTGCAGCGCGTGTCTTTCCAGCACCGCCGGCACGGTCAGCCAGTGCTCGTAGAGCTGCGAGGGCAATTCGACGAAATCGCGGCTGACCGAGGTGCCGGCTACCGACGGCCAGGTGACGTCGGTCAGCATGCCGTGCAGCGCGTGGCCGAACTCGTGGAACAGCGTCTTCGCCTCGTCGACCGACAGCAGCGCGGGCTCGCCGGCCGGCGGCTTGGCGAAGTTCATGATGTTGTAGATCACCGGGCTCGCACCGTGGCCGAGCCTGTAGCCGGACTGCAGCGCGCTCATCCAGGCGCCGGAGCGCTTCGAGGGCCGGGCGAAATAATCGGCGAGGAACAGGCCGCGCTCGCTGCCGTCGGCATTTTTCACCACGAAGACGCGGGCGTCGGGGTGCCAGGCAGCGATGCCCTTCTTCTCCTCGAAGGTGATGCCGAACAGCCGTGTCGCCACATCGAAGCAAGCGTCGATGATGCGGTCGAGCTGCAAATAGGGCTTCAGTTCCGCCTCGTCGAAGGCGAATTTTTCCGCGCGCAGTTTCTCCTGGTAGAAACGCCAGTCCCAGGCAGCAAATTTTTCGTTGCTGCCGGCCTCCGTCGCCAGCCGTTGCAATTCGATCTGGTCGCTTGCTGCCTTCTCCAGCGCCTTTTCCCACACCGGATCGAGCAGCGCGTGCACGGCCTTCGGCGTCTTGGCCATGGTGTCATCGAGCTTCAGCGCGGCGAAGGAGGCGTAGCCGAGCAGCTTTGCCTTCTCGGCGCGCAGGCGCAGCATGTCGCGCACCACGTTCGTGTTGTCGGTGGCGCCGCCATTCTGGCCGCGCATGGTGAAAGCGCGGAAGGCGATCTCGCGCAGATCGCGGCGCTCGGAGAAGGTCGAGAACGGCTCGTAGATCGAGCGCGACAGGGTGACGGCGTAGCGGCCCTTCTGGCCGCGTATCTCGGCGGCTTCGGCCATCGAGCTTTTCACGAAGTCCGGCAGGCCGGCAAGGTCGGCCTCATCGAGGAACAGTGCCCAGTCGCTCTCGTCGGCCAGCACATTCTGGCCGAAGCTGGTACCGAGCGAGGACAATTCCTCGCTGATCTTGGCCAGCCGCTTCTTGCCGTCGGCATCGAGTTTGGCGCCGGAGCGGACAAAACCCTTCCAGGTCTTTTCCAGGACCCGCAGGGTCTCTGCGTCGAGCTTCAGGCTCTCGCGGCGCTGGTAGAGATCGTCGATGCGGGCAAACAGCCGCTCATTCATCGAAATCGCCGAGAAATGCCTGGACATTTTCGGCGAGATGTCGCGCTCCAGCGCTTGGATCGTCTCGTTGGTGTAGGCGCCGGCGCGGCACCAGAAGATCGACGAGACGCGATCGAGCGCTTCGCCGCCGAGTTCCAGCGCGGCAAGCGTGTTCTCGATGGTCGGCGCATCCTTGTTGCCGGCGATCGCCTCGATCTCGGCCTCGTGCGCCTTCAGCGCCGCGTCGAAGACCGGGGAAAAGTCGCCATCGCCAATGCGCGTGAAATCGGGCAGGCCGAGCGGCCCTTGCCACGCGGTCAGCGGATGGGCGGCGAGGTCGACGGCTTTCGTGGAAGGCATGGACAGTCTTTCGATCGTTGACGGGGAGAGGTTTGGTCGTCCCCGATGTAGGGCGAGGCCTCGCAAGGCGCAACGGCTCGGCCCTCAAGATGGCGTCAGAAGCCGTCGCACGTCTCGGCGATTGCCGCTTGCGAACTGGCGGTGATGCGGTCGTCGGTCACCGCGAAAGTCTCATGCATGAGCTTGTCATTGTTGGGAAAGTCGTAGCAGGCGACCACGGTGGTGACCCCGCCTTCGCTCTTTTCGATCCGATGCCGGATCGCTGCGCCCGCAACCGCACCTTTCCATTCGTCCATCGAGGCGATGAATTCCTGCTTGCTTTGCACGATGCCGAGGTCGTCCAGCTTGATGCGGACATCATCGGCGAGCAGGTCGGACAGTTCGGTGCGGTCGGCGACCAGCAGCGCCGAATACCAGCGGCTGATGAGGGCACGATCATCGGCGCGGGCGGCAATAATCGCTATCAGCAGCGCGGCCGCCGTCAAAGCGGCCGACCTGATGTTCACCACCTTGCGCGCCGCTGTGTTCATCCCAGCTCCGGCCGTTCGAAATCGCCGGTTTCCTTGTTCATCGTCCAGAGTTCGCCGGTCGAGATATCGAACCAGGCCCCATGCAGCGACAGTCGCCCCTTGCCCTCGAGAATCGAGACGCAGGGAAAGGTTCTGAGGTTGGCGATGGAATAGCGGATCGAGATGCGCTCCAGCGCGGTCTGGCGCTCCGACGCGGTCATGAAGGTGCTGGAGGAGACGGTTTCGGCCGCCGGCGCGATCAGGCTCATCCACTTGCCGATGAAGTCGCCCGGCGAAAGCGGCGCGGAATTGGTGTCGAGCGCTGCACGGATGCCGCCACAGCGGCCATGGCCCATGACGACGATGTTCTTGACCTTGAGGCTCTGTACGGCGAATTCAAGCGCCGCCGAGGTCGAATGGAACTCGCCGTCGGGAGCATAGGGCGGCACCAGATTGCCGACATTGCGCAGCACGAAGAGTTCGCCGGGCCCGGCATCGAAGATCGCCTCGGGCGCCGAACGCGAATCGCAGCAGGCGACGATCATCGTCTCCGGCGCCTGGCCTTCGCGAGCGAGATCGCGATAGCGCCCGCTCTCTGTGAGATAGCGGCCATTCATGAAATTGCGGTAGCCGGCGAGAAGATGTTCAGGGAGATGGGACATGGGCGGCGTCTGGAGCCTTTCCGGGTTGGATGCGGCAGCTCGTTGCGGTCTAGAGAGGCTCTAGCGGCAAAAGCCGGTCGCGAGCAATGCAGAATTATGAGGGCTGGCTAGAAATGCCATGCATCGAGCGCAACCTTGGCCAACAGCGTTACGCCCAGATGGCGACAGGAATGCCAAAGCTGTCGCGGCCCGGCGGGTCGGGCAGCGGCCGTGCCTCACCGCTGGCGATGCGACCGGCGATCAGCGTCATCGCGGCCGCGTCGAGGAAGTCATCGGCGGCTGCGCCGCGCGGCGGCGGCTGGTCGAGAAAGCCCGTCTCATAGCCATGCCGGCAAAGCAGAGCCTTGCGTTCCGCCATGCCGGCCGGATTGATGCTGCCCTTTATCTTCTTCGGCAGTTGCATGGCCTGATCGCCGTTCAAGCGGCAGAAAGCGACTTCCGGATGCGATTCGAACACGCGGCCGCGCAAATCGGGTCGCGCGATCAGCAGGGCGTCGATCTCGCGGATCTTGGCAAAAATGCCGAAGGCCTGGATCGAGACGCCGCGCGGCGGGTCGGATGTGGTCAGGGCCACCTCGCTTGCCCTGATGTGCGCGGCATACCAGGCTTCGATGGTGGTGAAATCATTGGTCTCCGCATAGAGCGCGGCGCGGGAGGGGATCGAGAAGACGCTGGATTGGCGTGCCCCGAGCAGCGGCCGCACCAGCGCTTCGGGGCCGCGCCCGCCCTTGCCCGACAAGTCGGGCAGGCCGATCGGCATGTCGACAGCGATGACAGCGTCTTCGGGAAGCGATGCGAGCAGGGCGGTGAAGGTTGCAAAGACACCGACCGACGGTGCCATGCCAAAAGCGCGCCGGACGGCGATCCAGCCGGCCTTGCAGCCGTCGACGCCGACAAGCACGGTCTCAGTCGACGTCACGCCCGGCGGCCCCGCCCCGGATGCGTGAGGTGGCGAAGCTGGACCATCGCCATCGGATGCGACAGGCTCTGCGAATCGGTTTCGAGCTGCAGTTCGTCGCCGCCGCGCTTGGCGGTGCGCGCCAGGATCTCGTAGACCGCCGCCGTCGTCGATTGCAGCGCCTTGACCGGCGGCTGGCCGGACAGGATACGTGCCAGATAGACGGCCGCCGTCAGATCGCCCAGGCCATTCGGCGGCTTGTCGATCAGGCGATGTTCGGCGAGCAGCGCCTGGCTGCTATCGAGCAGCAGATTGCCGGTGCCGCCCGTCATCATCGACGGCGCAGAGGTGACCAGCATGGTCGATGGTCCGGCGTGGAGCGCCGCCGCGATCGCCGATTTCAGGTCGGGCAACGCGGCGCCGGCCATCCATTCCAGTTCGTAGCGGTTGGGGGTGGCTATGTCGGCGATCGGCATCAGCCGGTCGCGCATGGCGATGGCTGTCGGCTCGGGCACGTAGAGGCCGCCCGAATCACCCATCACCGGATCGCAGATATAGACGGCGCCGGGTGTCCTTCCCTTTACCGCGGCGACCAGCGAGGCGACGGCCTCGGCCTGGCCGGCCTCGCCGAGATAGCCGGACAACACGGCGCCGACTTCACCCAGCCATGGCGCCCGCTCGAGATCGGCCATCAGCGCCTTGAACTGGTCGAGCGGCGGTACGATCCGCGTTGCCCGTCCATGCCCGGGATGCCAGGGCAGGATGACGGTCGGCACCGCCCAGACCGGGAACCCCAGGGTCTCCAGCGCAAACACGGCGGCACGGTTGCCGACCGAGCCGCGCGCGACATGGCTGGAAATGACGATGACCGCACGCGGCGCGTCGGTTTGTTCGGCGCTCATTGTCGTTTGATTCCTAACTGCCCCGGATGACGTAAAGCACGAGCCAGGCCATCAGGCCCAGCGCCAGCAGCAGGCCCAGCGTGCGGCCAAAGCGGGTGCCCCAGACTTCGATCGGATCGGCGCGATCGGCATCGGCCGCGGTGACGTGATCGCGCATGCCTTTCGCGGCCCGCCCCGCAAACGAGTCGCCCGCCGGATTCGTCTCGTGCGCGATGCGCTCGAGGATACGGCGCGATTCCTTCTCGCTGTCCTGGCGCTCCGCCATGATGATGTCCCGTTTTGCGGACCTTATCGCGTTCGTACGGCCAATCACAGACCCTTGCAGCGGCATTGGGCATGGCAGGCGAGGGGCTGCCGGCCCGGGCGGTTTTCTTGCGCGCTGATTGTGGTAATGCTTCGCGTGCAACTTCTACCGAGGGACCCCCATCATGTTTGCCCAGCGCCTTGCCTCGCCGTCCATTTTCCGCACGCTGCCCGCCTTCCTGATGATGGCGATCGTGCTGCCGCTGCTTGCCGGCTGCGGCTACAACACCATCCCCACAGCGGAAGAAAACGCCAGGGCGGCGTGGAGCGAGGTGCTGAACCAGTATCAGCGCCGCGCCGACCTCATCCCCAACCTGGTCGAGACGGTGAAGGGT
>NZ_RZOM01000327.1:0-5695 GCF_003999175.1 Mesorhizobium sp. M7A.F.Ca.ET.027.03.2.1
GTACAGCGCATCATCTCCTGGCAATCGCGCGGCCCGGTCTTCAGCATTATCGCCGAACGCCTTCCTCAAACCTTGGTAGTCGTCGGCCTCGCCTATATCGTCGGTGTGCTGATTGCTCTGCCGATCGGCATCGTCTCGGCCTACAAGCAATATTCTGTGTTCGATCAGATCGGCACTTTCTTTTCGATGTTCGGCCTTGCCGTACCGTCTTTCTTCTCGGGCGTTCTGGCGATTCTGATCTTCGCCGTGTATCTCGACTGGCTTCCGACGATCTACAACACCAATCTCGTCGTGGACAACTGGGGCAGTTTTCTCGAGCAACTCCGGCAAATGGCCATGCCGGTGATGGTGCTAGCTGTTCAGACCACGGCTTACATCAGCCGCTATCTGCGGTCGTCAATGCTCGACAATCTCGGCCAGGACTACGTCCGCACGGCTCGTGCCAAGGGAATGGGAGAGCATGTGGTCGTTTTCATCCATGTGTTGCGCAATTCGATGATCCCGGTGGTCACTATCATCGCGCTCGGGCTGCCAAGCATCTTCGGCGGCGCCATCGTCACCGAGCAGATATTCAAGGTTAACGGAATCGGCGAGCTCCTGATTACCGCCATCTCCGCCAACGACGTGCCGATGGTGCAGACATTGGCCTTCATCTTCGCTGTGCTGATCGTCGTCTTCAACCTGATTGCCGATCTGCTCTACGGCGTACTCGATCCCAGGATTCGCTATGACTAATCTGCTTAGCTACCACGAGCCGAAAGAAGTTGCCGAGGCGCTTGTTTTGCAAACGCCAACTACCGATCCCGTCGCCGACATGGACCCTGTGTTGATCGAGGGACCGTCGCGCGATCAGCGGTGGGACGTCTGGGACCAGTTCAAGACCCACAAGGGCGCGCTCGCCGGGGCGGCCGTCTTCTTCCTGATTGTCGTAGGTGTCCTCTTCGTCCCCTTCGTTTGGCGCGTAAGCCCTACCTATATCGACTTCACGACTATGAACGCGGGACCAAGCTGGGGCCATCCGTTGGGCACTGACCAGCTTGGGCGCGATTTACTGGCGCGGATGATGACAGGCGGTCGCATATCGATCGCCGTCGGCCTGACGGCGATGGTCATCTCTATTTGTATCGGCACGCTTGTCGGTGTCCTTACCGGTTACTTCAAATCCCTTGATGGGCCGCTGATGCGGCTCACCGAACTCTGTTTGTCATTGCCGGTGCTCCCATTGCTATTAGTCGCAGTGATGCTGTTCCGCGATGCGGTGGCAAGCGTTCTCGGACCCGATCTGGGGAGTTTCATCCTAATCGTGTCGATCATCGGCGTGATGAGCTGGATGGGCACGGCGCGCATCGTGCGGGGCGAGGTGTTGGCCGTAAAGCAGCGCGAATTCGTATTGGCTTCGCGCAGCATCGGCACCCCGCCGCATCGGATCATCTTTCGGCATGTGCTGCCCAACGTCATGTCGCCGATCATTGTCTCGGCCACTCTCGGCATCGCCGACGCCATTATCACGGAAAGCGTGCTGTCGTTTCTCGGTTTAGGCTTTCCGCCAGATTTCCCGACCTGGGGGCGGCTGCTCTATGACGGGATGGGACAGATGCAGGTTTACCCGCAACTAGTGCTGTGGCCGGGGATTGCGATTTCGCTCACAGTCCTCAGCGTCGCTTATATCGGCGACGGCCTCAGAGATGCGCTCGATCCACGACTGCGGCGATGAAGCACGTTCGTGAGTCCTTCGGTATGTCAGACGGCTTGATTGGTCCATTCTTCACACCGGCGAAACTGGAATTCAACTCAGCATCGTCTCCGAGAGACTTTTGACGGCGGCAAGTGCCTCCATCTGCATTGGCGAACTCGTTGGCAAGTGACGTATTGTTGGCCAGGCGGCTAACGCATTTGGAACAACCCGAGCGAAACGAAATGCAGATCGAAGATGTCTTGTTAGCGCCTGGCAAGGGCGCATTTTTCTGTGACAATCAGGCTGCTATCTGCGTCGGGCTTGTCCTGGCCGATGGCTTCGCTGTCTGGGGCGACATTATAAGCATCCAGTATTCTGGTCCGGCGGACGCGTTCCTCTGTTCGACACCAACCAATTCTCAGACTTAACCTCACGCGTAAAACTCTGGGCATCGGCGCCCAGTGCCTTGGTGGCCTTGATGACAGTGGTTGGCGTCAAGGTTGCGACCTATCGTACGCATACACGAAGGCCGCATGATTAGCACGCGCGCGTGGGCGCGGCGGGCTCTATGATGGACTTGCGTGAAGGTCAGGCGGCCTGCTGATCGGCGGGCTTGTCGGCTTCGCGCAGGCGGTTCCATTCTCAGGGCAGTAGTTCGTGCAGACGCGAGGCGGGAAGATCGGCAATGCGGCCACGACGTCGGCGAGCCAGGCTTTCGGGTCGACGTCGTTGAGGCGTGCCGTGGTGATGAGGGTAAGCATAACGGCGGCGGCGCCACGCTGGGAACCGGCGAAGGTCCAGTTGCACCTTCCCAGAGCAATGCCACGTAGCGCTCTTTCCGCCGCGTTATTGCTGAGGCAGATTTTGCCGTCGTCGATGAAGCTGGCGAAGTCGCCCCAGCGCATGAGCATGTAGTTGATTGGCTTCAGGACCGCGGAAGCGCGAGAGGGTGTCGCGCTCGCGGAGCAACCAGGCGTGCATGTCGTCGAGAAGTGGTTTGCTCTTCTCCTGCCGCGAGCCACCTACTCCTTTCGAATGTAATGCGCGCCGGAATAGCCGTTTTAGCAAAGCACCTTGCTGACACGCTTTCGGGAGGTGGCGTTCGCGTGAATGTTGTCGCGCCTGGGTATTTTGATACCGGGAGAGTCCACAAGAGGATTGAGGCGTTGATAGTGGATGAAGGCCTGAATCGAGATGCGGCCATTCACCGTGTCGCCAGTGCCAATCCCTTCGGTCGTATTGGAACCGCTGATGAGCTAGCGGAGTTGGTTGGAATCATCGTGGGCGACCGCGCAAGATATCTCAATGGTACGACGATCGTGATAGATGGGGGCAGCAGCAGCCTCGTAATTTAGCTGTAATTTTAGGTATAGATGCGGACAAGCGCCGCCGAGTTCTTTTGGACCGCAACTCATGGTCATGCCTGGTGCGCCACATCGCTGATGAATCCCCATTCGGGAGCCATACGCGATGGCACGCAAACGCGTGGCCCACCGCAAAAGGCTGGAAGCAGACGCAGCCTGTCCGACCGCCCGCGCAATCAGGTTCCGCTCACAACTGGCATCCTTCGGCGGCGCCGCAATCTCACAAGCCCTCTCACCTTGGCCGGCCGCTTCGTCGCGCCGGCGGAGCTTCCCAACGCCGCCCCTGCAGAATTTCAGCAATGACCGAGACATCCCCTCTGCTGACGGGCCCATGTAGGCGCGGGCCATCTGAAAACGGGATGGTAGCGTCCGCGACATTATATTGGCGAATCGAAGGTAGCTTGGATTAAAAGTTGGAAATACGCAAAACCCCAGCTTCAATTCGCTGAATAATCACAATAGGCTAAAAAATGAGCGAGGCGCCACATCTTACGTTTGATCTCGACAAACCCGGCATGAGCAAAGGGCATCTCGTTGTCCCGGCAGGTGCCGACTGCGGAGAGCTCTCGCTCCCGGTCTTCAGTATCAATAAGGGCGTTGGACCGCGTCTTCTTGTCACCGGCGGATGCCATGGCAATGAACTGGAAGGGCCTCTTGTCGCGCGACGGCTTATCGAGTGGCTGCCCGAAGCGCAAACCTGTGGACAGGTCATCATCGTCCCCGTACTAAATCTGCCGGCGGTGCAGGCATTTAGCCGCAATACGCCGATTGACGGATTGAACCTCAACCGAGTGTTTCCGGGCAATGCCAATGGTTCGGTAACGGAACGAATCGCGGATGCCGTTTCGCGCGTTTTGCTGCCGATGGCCGATACCGTGTTTGATCTGCACAGCTTCGGACCGGCGTGGGAATATCCACCATCGACCACGACGCATCCCATCGCGGATCCCGATCTCATGGTCAGGACGGTGAGAATGGCGGAGGCGTTCAAATTGCCGTTGACTTTGGTGTGGGATCACCCAAGTACGGCTGGAATGTTCGATACCCTTGTCCAAAACCAGGGGAAGGTATTTGTTTGCGCTGAATTCGGAGGGGGCAATGTCAGCTCTGAATCTCTCGCGATCTACGAAGCTGGAGTTCGTAACGCATTCGTTTCGCTCGGACTTATCGAGGGAAGAATCGAGTATCCGACCTTCCGTCAACGGAAGCTCAGTCAGACACTTCAAACACAGTGCCCCTCCGATGAAATGAGATCGCTTGGACCGGGCATCTTCGAACCTTGCTGCTCGATGATGGATGAAGTGAAGCAGGGAGATCTCATCGGCATTCTGCATCCGGTGGATTCTCCGACAGCCGTTTCCGCTGATATTCGGTCTCCCAGTACTTCCATCGTCTGCGGCATTCGATCCGGCGGCTACGTCGTGGCTGAAGAATGGCTAGCGCTCCTTGCGCGACCGCTCAGATCTTGAGAGTCAGTGACCTGCCTGGATGTTTGAGCGGGCGGCTAGAGCGTGATGAATTTAGGTTGGCGCATAGTCGGCGTCGATGAAGTAATTTCTGCATTCGGTTGAGGTGACAGTGCCGAGGATTTGGCCGATGGCGTCACAGACGGTCTCGACCGTTCGCCTGGCAGCCTTGCGCAGCCAATGCTTGAGCTTGGCGAAGAATTTCTCAATAGGGTTGAGGTCGGGGGAGTATTTGGGCAGCAAGAACAGCCTGGCGCCGGCCGAGCGGATGGCACGGCGCACGGCCTTGCCCTTGTGCGATCCGAGATTGATGGGGTGGACGCCCCCTGAGGGCATCGCTGTGCCAAAGTGGTGTCGTTGATCATCACTTGAACGGAGGCGTCCATGTCTGAAGTTAGCACTATCGGATTGGATCTGGCGAAGAACGTGTTCCACGCGCACGGTGCCGATGCATCGGAACGGTCATGTTCAGAAAGAAACTTCGTCGTGAACAGGTTCTTCGGTTCCTGGCAACTCAGCCGGCCTGCACGGTTGCCATGGAGGCATGCGCCGGCAGCCATTATTGGTCTCGAGAGATAGCGAAGCTGGGACATGATGTCCGGCTGATCGCCCCGGGCTACGTCAAGCCCTTTGTGAAGCGGCAGAAGAACGACGCCGCTGACGCCGAGGCGATCTGCGAAGCCGCACAACGGCCGACCATGCGGTTCGTAACGGCAAAGAGCGAAGAGCAGCAGGCGGCTATGGTGTTCCGCATTCGCGATCTTGTGGTTCGCCAGCGTACGCAGACGATCAACGCGATGCGGGGCCATCTTGCCGAATTCGGGCTGGTGGCCGCGCAGGGGCTTTTCTACGTGGCCAAGCTCGTCGCGGCGATTGAGGATAAGGATTCCGCCATCCCCGAAGCCGTCCGGCCGGTTCTATGCCTGCTCGTTGAGCAGCTCCGCACGCTGGATGAGAGAGCGGCCATTCTCAACCGCGAGATCGCCCGGCGCGCCAAAGAAGATGCGGAAGCCAGGCGATTGATGACCA
The DNA here is from genome assembly GCF_003999175.1 of Mesorhizobium sp. M7A.F.Ca.ET.027.03.2.1. Taxonomy (NCBI): domain Bacteria; kingdom Pseudomonadati; phylum Pseudomonadota; class Alphaproteobacteria; order Hyphomicrobiales; family Phyllobacteriaceae; genus Mesorhizobium; species Mesorhizobium sp. M7A.F.Ca.ET.027.03.2.1. Next base: position 5,535 of record NZ_RZOM01000327.1, read on the forward strand.
TTCCCGGTATAGGGCCAATTGCCGCAACTGCCGTTGCCGCGTTGGCTCCTTCGGCCCGGACGTTCCGGAGAGGCCGGGACTTCGCGGCATGGCTCGGCCTTACGCCGCTGCAACGTCCCTCGGGCGGCAAGCAAAAGCTCGGCGAGACGCCCCCGAAGGGG
>NZ_RZOM01000328.1:0-5687 GCF_003999175.1 Mesorhizobium sp. M7A.F.Ca.ET.027.03.2.1
GCCGATGGGCTTTGCCCAATCCGATACGCCAGACAATTCGCAGTTGGCCCTTGCCCTCGTGCAGTCGCTGCCGGTCGACGCCGAGGCGTTTGCCTCACCGCTGCCGATCGAGGAATCGTCAGCCGATATCGCGGTTTCGCCCGTCGAAACCCAGCAGGATCAACCCGGCGATGCCGCCTCACTGCCGGACGCGCTGACCGACGACGTGCCGTTGCCGCCCCCCCCCCCGCAATTCGCCCCGCCGCAGCCCAAAATCGTGCAGCAGCAGCCTAAGCCCGTCCAGCAGCCCAAATCTGTTCAGCAGCCCAAGCCCGCCCAGCAATCGAAGCCGGCGCGTGAGACGGTCCAGCAGGCCCAGCCGGCAAAACCGGCGCGGCAAGGCCGGCCGGCCGATGGCGGCGATGTGCTGGCCTACGCCAAGCCGGACACGCCTTCGGGCGGCCTTGGCAAGGCGTTCAGAAATCTGTTCAACTCGCCGGGATCCAGAAGCGGCGCCGGCAATGGCGTCGCCGTCTACGATATCAGCGCCGCCACCGTCTACATGCCTGACGGCTCAAGGCTCGAGGCGCATTCTGGCATCGGCGCGATGACGGACCAGCCGCGCTATGCCGACCAGAAGAACCGCGGACCGACACCGCCCAACACCTACAATCTGTCGCTGCGCGAGTCGCGCTTTCATGGTGTGGAGGCCTTGCGCCTGACGCCGGTCGATGGCCGCAACAAGTACAATCGCGACGGGTTCCTGGCCCATACGTATCTGCTTCGGGGCCGCTACGCCCAGTCGAGCGGCTGCGTCGCCTTCAAGGATTATGCGCGTTTCCTCGCCGCCTTCAAGAAGGGCAAGATCAAACGCCTCGTCGTGGTGCCGCGCCTGAACGGGTCGGCTACGCAGGTCGCATCAGCCGCCAGGGGCGTGTAGCGACAAGAGGCTTTCGGGCGCACCTTCCCGCCTGCTCCTGACAGCCTGCTGTCAGGAGCAGCGCTGTCCGGCACGCCTCTCCCCACCGCGCTCTTTCCATTTTGGCCAGGAAATCCCATATTCGGGACATGGCCAAATCTCCCGACAAAAAAACGCCGCCGACGGCGAATGACGACCGCGCCGCGCCGAAGCGGCGCAGTCCGCTGACCGATTTCCTCGACGCTTCGGAGCCGCTGCACAGAGGCGGCTTTGCCGAGATGCCGCAGCCGGAACTCTCTGGCACGCCGCTGACCGGTTCGATCGCAGACTGGGCCGAGCAGATTGAGCAGGAGGCCGAGAAGGAAGGACGTCTTGCCGGCAAGGGCGACGGCGGCAAATCGCCGAAGCCGTCGAAGAAGATACCCGAGCGCTCAAGCTCGCCGGGACGCAGTTCGCGCGGCACCTCGATGGGTGGGGCGGCGACGGCAAGGGAGCGCACGGCAGCGGGCCTCAACCCGGTCGCGGGTCTCGACATTTCGCTGGAAGACGCCGAGACGATGGCTTCGGGCAGCGTCACCGCGACGGTGGCGGCACTGTCGGCGCTGATCGAATCCGGCAATCCGCTGCACAAGGACGGTGTGCTGTGGACGCCGCATCGCCCCGCCCGCCCGGAAAAATCCGAAGGCGGCATCGCCATCAAGATGGTGTCGGATTTCGAGCCGGCCGGCGACCAGCCGACCGCCATCAAGGATCTGGTCGAAGGCGTCGACAACAACGACCGGACCCAGGTGCTGCTCGGCGTCACCGGCTCCGGAAAAACCTTCACCATGGCCAAGGTGATCGAGGAGACGCAGCGCCCTGCCTTGATCCTGGCGCCGAACAAGACGCTGGCGGCGCAGCTCTATTCCGAGTTCAAGAAATTCTTCCCGGAAAACGCCGTCGAGTATTTCGTCTCCTACTACGACTATTACCAGCCGGAAGCCTACGTCCCGCGCACCGATACCTTCATCGAGAAGGAATCCTCGATCAACGAGCAGATCGACCGCATGCGCCACTCGGCGACGCGTTCGCTACTCGAGCGCGACGACGTCATCATCGTCGCCTCGGTGTCCTGCATCTATGGTATCGGCTCGGTCGAGACCTACACGGCGATGACCTTCCAGATGCAGATCGGCGATCGGCTCGACCAGCGCGCGCTGCTCGCCGATCTCGTCGCCCAGCAGTACAAACGGCAGGACATCAATTTCGTTCGCGGCTCGTTCCGCGTGCGCGGCGACACGATCGAGATCTTCCCGGCGCACCTCGAAGACCGCGCCTGGCGCATCTCGATGTTCGGCGACGAGATCGAGCAGATCACCGAGTTCGACCCGCTGACCGGACAGAAGACCGGCGAGCTGAAAAGCGTCAAGATCTACGCCAATTCGCACTATGTGACGCCGCGCCCGACGCTGAACCAGGCGATCAAGTCGATCAAGGAAGAGCTCAAGCACCGGCTGGTCGAACTCGAGCGCGCAGGCCGCCTGCTCGAGGCGCAGCGGCTGGAACAGCGCTGCCGCTTCGACCTCGAAATGCTGGAAGCCACCGGCTCCTGCGCCGGCATCGAGAACTATTCGCGCTATCTCACCGGCCGCCAGCCGGGTGATCCGCCGCCGACGCTGTTCGAGTACATTCCCGACAACGCGCTGGTCTTCATCGATGAAAGCCATGTCACCGTGCCGCAGATCGGCGGCATGTATCGCGGCGACTTTCGCCGCAAGGCGACACTGGCCGAATACGGCTTCCGTCTGCCGTCCTGCATGGACAACCGGCCGCTGCGCTTCGAGGAATGGGATGCCATGCGTCCGCTTTCGGTCGCCGTCTCGGCGACCCCTGGCGGCTGGGAGATGGAGCAGGCCGGCGGCGTCTTCGCCGAGCAGGTCATCCGCCCGACCGGCCTGATCGATCCGCCGGTCGAGGTCCGCCCGGCCAAGACCCAGGTCGACGATGTCGTTGGCGAAATCCGTGACACCACCAAGGCCGGCTACCGCACGCTGGTGACGGTGCTGACCAAGCGCATGGCCGAGGATTTGACCGAATATCTGCATGAGCAAGGCATCCGCGTCCGCTACATGCACTCGGACATCGACACGCTGGAGCGCATCGAGATCCTGCGCGATCTGCGCCTCGGCGCCTTCGACGTGCTGGTCGGCATCAACCTGCTGCGCGAAGGCCTCGACATTCCCGAATGCGGCTTCGTCGCCATTCTCGACGCCGACAAGGAAGGTTTCCTGCGCTCGGAAACCTCGCTGATCCAGACCATCGGCCGCGCCGCCAGAAACGTCGACGGCAAAGTCATCCTCTATGCCGACCAGATGACCGGCTCGATGGAGCGGGCGATGGCCGAGACCAATCGCCGCCGCGAAAAGCAGGTGGAGTGGAACGAGGCCAACGGCATCACGCCGGAATCGGTCAAGTCGCGCATCTCCGATATCCTGGATTCGGTCTACGAGAAGGACCACGTCCGCGCCGACATCTCGCAGTTCACCGACAGCGCCGGCGCCATGATGGGCAACAATCTGAAGGCCCATCTCGACGCGATGGAGAAACAGATGCGCGATGCCGCCGCCAATCTCGACTTCGAGAAGGCGGCCCGCATCCGCGACGAGATCAAGCGGCTGCGCGAGATGGAATTGTCCATCTCCGAAGACCCGCTGGCCAAATACGCCGACATGGAAAGCCCGGCCTCCGGCCGCGAAAAGGGCAAGCACAACAAGGGCGTGGCCAAACATCGGACAGCAGAAGAACAGGAGCGTTTCCGCAAGTTCGACGAAGCGCGTGCCGCAGAAGAGGCGGCCAAGGCTGCCCGGCCCAACCTCTTCCGCAAGCCTGATCTCGACGAGATGGGCGCCGACGGCGCCGTACCAGTGAAAAAACCGCTGTTTTCGAAACCCTCGATCGACGACATGGGTCCGGGCACCGACATGCCGACGCCGGCCGGCGCGGTGTCACGCTCGCTGTTCAAGAAACAGTCGGCCGAAGAGGCGCATGGCTCCGATTTCGGCATTCCCGGCGACGTCACCAAGCCACTGTTCAAGAAGAACTCGCTCGATGAGATGACCGTGCGGCGCACGGAAAAGCCGGTCGAGGGAAAAGTGCCTGCCAAGCCCCAGCCAATCTCCCCCCAAGTGGGGGAGATGCCCGGCAGGGCAGAGGGGCGTGCGAAGGAACGCGACGATTCCGCTAAGCCAATCGTTCGCCAGCGCGCCGGCATCGGCTCATACGAGGATCCAGGCGACGCACGCCGCGACAAACGCCGGCCGGGGAAGACGGGACGGCCGGGGAAGTAGGTTCAAATTATTCGAAATGCCGGCGGGACAGCGCCCCCCTCTGTCCTGCCAATCTCCCCCACGAGGGGGGGGAGATTGGCAGCTTCACCGCATCGCTCCCTCCTGGGCCGCCCCCTTGCCACCAGCCTCGCCTTTGGTGTAATCGCTCCGCACACTCGAACGTCTCGAAAGGAGGGCTCACGTGTTTACGTTTCATCGTCACCATCGTCAGCGTGGCCCGATTTCTGCCCTGCGAGCTTGCTTGCAGGGCTGACCAGGGACGGTCCGGGTTTTTCCCGCTTCGATTTTTTGGTCTGCCCTTCGTGGTGTTGCAACGCCGAGCCTGATGGCCAGCACGCGCACCGTCAAAGTGGACCGGAGATGTCTCCGGCAAGACCAGAGAAATCAAAATGGCCCTGATCAGCCTCAAATCCCTCGGCGTCACCATGAGTGCGCCGCTGTTTGCCAATCTCGACCTCACCATCGGCTCCGGCGACCGGCTCGGCATTGTCGCCGCCAATGGCCGCGGCAAGTCGACCTTGCTGAAATGCCTGACCGGCGAGATGGAGCCGACCTCCGGCGACATCACCCGCACGCGCGGCCTACGCGTCGGTCATGTCGAGCAATCCATTGCCCCGGCCCTTCTCCCCCGCAGCTTCCATCAGGTGGTGGCCGACGCCTTGCCGCCCGAGCAGGCTGAAAGCGAGCTGTGGCGCGTCGACGTGGTTCTCGATTCACTCGATGTGCCGGAGCCGATGCGCGAGCGGCCAATGCAGGCGCTGAGCGGCGGTTGGCAGAGACTGGCGCTGATCGCCCGCGTCTGGGTGACAGATCCGGACGTGCTGCTGCTCGACGAGCCGACCAACCATCTCGACCTTGCTCGCATCGGCCAGTTGGAAACCTGGCTCAACGCATTGCCGCGTGAGGTGCCGGTCGTCATTGCCAGCCACGACCGCGCCTTTCTCGACGCCGCCACCAACCGGACGCTGTTCCTGCGCCCGGAACGGTCGCCCGTGTTTGCCTTGCCCTATTCCCGCGCAAGGCGGGCGCTCGACGAGGTCGACGCCTCGACCGAGCGCAAGTTCCAGCGCGACATGAAGGTGGCGCAGCAATTGCGCCGGCAGGCGGCCAAGCTCAACAATATCGGCATCAATTCAGGCAGCGACCTGCTGACGGTCAAGACCAGGCAACTCAGCCAGCGGGCCGAAAAACTGGAGGAAGCGGCGAACCCGGCGCATCGCGAGAAGTCGGCGGGTGCCATAAAACTGGCCAATCGCGGCACCCACGCCAAAGTGCTGATCACGCTCGATGACGCGGCTGTCGAAACACCCGATGGCACGCTGCTGTTTCGGACCGGCAAGCGCCACATCTGCCAGGGCGACCGCATCGTGCTGCTAGGCCGCAACGGCGTCGGCAAGTCGCGCTTCGTCACCCTGATCCGCAATGCCATTGTCGAACCGGACACGGTGCGGAATGTGAAGGTG
>NZ_RZOM01000329.1:0-5679 GCF_003999175.1 Mesorhizobium sp. M7A.F.Ca.ET.027.03.2.1
CGCTCGCGCCAGCCGGCGCCGGCGCGGAGGAACTGGCGGATGGGCACGGCGTCGAACAGTTCGTTGCCGACGATGAACAGCGGTTGCTGCGGCAAGGTCTCGATGGTTTCATGCCAGCCAACCGCGAAGGGTGTGGCGCCAAGCGTCTGCTTTTGCACCTCGGTCAGGCGCGGGCTGGTCTCGATCATGGCGAAGGTGGCGCCGCTGGCCAGATCAGGATCGAGCCGCGACAGCGTACGCAGCATGTCCTTCATCAGCGTGCCGCGGCCGGGGCCGATCTCGGCGATGGTGGCCGGCAGCGGCCGGCCGCTCGCCTGCCACGCCTGGTACATCCACACGGCGACCAGTTCACCGAACATCTGGCTGATCTCCGGCGCGGTGATGAAGTCACCGGCCGCACCAAAAGGCTCGCGCGTCGTGTAGTAGCCGTCCGCCGGGTCGAACAGGCACATCGCCATGTATTCGTTGATCGGTATCGGCCCCAGGGCCTCGATCAGGTCGACGATGCGGGTCTTCAGCCGTGTCATGCCGGCTGCGGCTGCGTCACCGGCTTGGCGGTCAGCATCGCCCAGATGCCGGCCAGCACCATCGGCGTCGACAGGATCATGCCCATGGTCAGCCAGTTGGTGCCGAGGAGGTAGCCGAGCTGCTGGTCGGGCTCGCGGAAGAACTCGACAAAAATGCGCGACAGGCCGTAGCCGCAGATGAAGGCGCCGCCGACGAAGCGCGGCGTCTTCAGCTTGAGGCGCGAATGGGTGAGAATGCGCAGCACGAGGAACAGCACCACGCCTTCGAGAAGCGCCTCGTAGAGCTGGCTCGGGTGACGGGCAAACGGCCCGCCATTGGGGAATTCGAAAGCCCAGGGCACGTCGGTTGGGCGCCCCCACAACTCGGAGTTGATGAAGTTGGCGACGCGCACCAGGCCAAGGCCGACCGGCACGCCGGCCGCCACGACGTCAAACAGCGACCAGGTGCGGATGCCGCGCTTGATGGAAAACAGCGTCATGGCGAGGATGACGCCAAGCAGGCCGCCATGGAACGACATACCGCCTTGCCAGACCGCCAAGATATCGAGCGGGTGGGCGATGTAGCGTGGCAGATCATAGAACAGCACATAGCCGGTGCGGCCGCCGAGCACGACGCCGATGGCCGCCCAGACGATGAAGTCGTCGAGATCCTCCGGCTTCATCGGCAGGACGCCGTTCGGCCACAGCCTGGCATTGGCGGCGAGCCGCTTGGCGTACCACCAGGCAAACAGGATGCCGACGATATAGCCGACGCCATACCAGTGCACCGCCAGCGGCCCGATCTGGATGAGGATCGGGTTGATGTTGGGGAAGGGCAAGGAGGCCAGCGGCAGCAGGAAATATTCGTTCAACGGGGAACTCTCATTGCGAAACGCGTTTGCGCGCGGACCATGCGGCAGGGTTTTGGCAGGGTCAAGGCAAGGTGGGCGCCCTCGACTTGATGCCGCAGCGCGGCGCAACATGCTTGCATTCGACGCGCAGCGCCACTACGTCAATTTGTGCAAGCGCGAGGATTTGCCATGTCGACCGGACCGAACCGCATTCTCGATGAATTCGCCAAGCTGATGACCGACGCCGCCGGCGCCGCCCAGGGCGTGCGCCGGGAGGTGGAGACGGCCTTCAAGGGGCAGGCCGAACGCATTCTCAACACCATGGACGTGGTGCAGCGCGAAGAGTTCGAAGCCGCGCGCGAGATGGCCGCCAAGGCGCGGGAAGAAAACACTCGCCTTGCCGCCCGCATCGAGGCGCTCGAGGCGAAGCTTGCCGAACTGGCCGGCGACGCCACACCAGCGACGGCGGCCAAGCCGCGCACAAAAAAATAATCGTTAAACTTTTCCACATAGCCCGATCCTGAAAAGCGCTTTGCCGTGAATCGCTTAACGGCATTGCATGAATCTTTGTGACAGCGGCTTTCCACATGCGAATGACGCAGTGCGAAAAATTGGGCTGTTCACGCGACTCCCGATCAATAGACTGAATTTGTTGCATGATTCGGAGCAGGGTCATGCGACCGGGCGGTGGGGTCCGGTCTGGGGTCTTTGCGTCGAGAAGGTAGTCTTTTGCGCGAAGAAAGTCCTGGCCGTCCGAGTTCTAGACAAGATTGTTCGTTGTGTGTGCCCTCCCGCGGAGCGTGTGGCGGCGCTCGTACAGAACGACAGGAAGCATTCCATGGAACTTCTCGAACTCGAATTCTCCCGCGAAATCCATCCGGTGGATGTTATCGAGCAGGTGGCCCACAACAACGACTGGTCCTTTGAGCGGGCCGGCGACGACGAGATTTCGATCTCGGTTGCCGGAAGTTGGACCGACTATCACGTCTCCTTCTCGTGGATGGAGGATTTCGAGGCGCTGCACCTGGCCTGCGCCTTCGACATCAAGGTGCCGGAGACCCGCGCGCTGGAAGTGATGCGGCTCTTGTCGCTGATCAACGAGCAGATGCTGTTTGGTCATTTCGACCTCTGGGAGCAGGAGGGCGCGATCATGTTCCGCCAGTCGCTGCTGCTGGCCGGCGGGGTCGAGCCGTCGAGCCAGCAGGTCGAAGTGTTGCTGTCGTCGGCGCTGGAAGCCTGCGAATGCTATTTCCAGGCGTTCCAGTTCGTCGTCTGGTCGGGAACCTCGGCCAAGGACGCCCTGGCCGGCGTGCTGTTCGAGACCTACGGCAACGCCTGAGTCCCCGCAAGGCAGACAAGAACCAAGATGAGTTCGAACAGCGAGCGCAAGCCCGAGATCAGTTTTGCCGATTTCGATCGTGTCGACATCCGCGCCGGCACGATCGTCGAGGCCGAGCCGTTTCCCGAGGCGCGCAAGCCCGCATTCAAGCTGAAGATCGATTTCGGCGCCGGCATCGGCATCAAGAAATCGTCGGCGCAGATCACCAAATATTATACACCGGAGACGCTGATCGGCCGACAGGTGTTCGCGGTGGTCAATTTCCCGCCGCGCCAGATCGGTCCATTCATGTCGGAAGTGCTGACGCTCGGCTTTCCCGACGAAGAGGGCGCGGTGGTGCTCGGCGCGATCGAGCGCAAGGTGCCGGATGGCGGGCGGTTGTTTTAGGCCGCCAGCTTGCGCGTCGTGCCCAGCGCTTCCTCGACCGTGTCGAGGAACATCTCTGCACAAGCCTTCCAGCTGTAGCGCATGGCGCGTTCGCGTGCTTCGGCACGGTCTACATTGAGCGCGGCAAGCGAGGCCTCGCGCAGATCGTTGGAGACCGCGCCGCCAAAGCCGTCGCCGACAATGTCGATCGGCCCGGTCACCGGATAGGCGGCAACCGGCGTGCCGCTGGCCAATGCCTCGATGATGACGTTGCCGAACGTGTCGGTGCGGCTCGGGAAGACGAAGACATCGGCCGAGGCATAGATCTCGGCCAGTTCGTCGTTGGGGCGATGGCCGAGGAAATGCGCTTGCGGATATTTTGCCTTCAGCCTGACAAGCTCAGGGCCTTCGCCGACGATCACCTTGCTGCCCGGCAGGTCGAGGTCGAGGAAGGCGGAGAGGTTCTTTTCGATGGCGACCCGGCCGACGCAGAGGAAGACAGGACCGGGAAAGCCGAGATCCTTCTTCTTGTCGGGCCGGAAATGGTCGGTGTCGACGCCGCGCGTCCACGGCCGCAGCTTGGTGAAGCCGCGCGCCGAGAGGTCGTCGGCAAGCGACTGGGTGGCGACCAGCGTGCCTTGGCCGGAATTGTGGAAATCGCGCAGCCAGCGATAGGCCCAGCTTTCCGGCACCGGCAGCCGTGCGCTGAGATATTCGGGGAAGCGCGTGTGATAGCTGGTGGTGAACGGCCGGCCGGCATTGCGGCAATAGCGCCGCGCCATGATGCCGAGCGGCCCTTCGGTGACGATGTGGATGTGGTCGGCCTTGCCTGCGTCGATCAGGCGCGCGACATGGCCGGGCGTGGTCAGCGCCAGCCTGATGTCGGGATAGGTCGGCAAGGGCAGGGTGCGAAAGATGTTCGGCGTCAGGAAATCCACGGCGACATCGAAGGATTTCAGCGTCTCGGTGAGCCGCTCCAGCGTGTGGACAACGCCGTTAACCTGCGGCCGCCAGGCATCGGTGACCATCAATATGCGCATGGCGGCCCTTTGCAGGAAAGGTCGACGGTTGCCTTGAGACGATGCCGGAACGGCGACCAGCCCGCTGCTCTCGCTTCGCTCCAGCGCACCCGGACGGGCACGGGGTCGAAGTGAGGCGGCAAGGCCGAATCAATTGAGGTCGCGCGCTTCATGCGCGTTCTTGATCATGGTTTCATGACGGGCGGATGAAGCCGGTTTCCACTTTTCGGTATCGTGCCGGTTATGCGGGAACCTTGATGATAGCGCGCAGTCCGCCGAGCGGGCTGTCTTCAAGGGTGATGTCGCCGCCATGGGAACGGGCGATGTCGCGGGCGATCGACAGGCCGAGCCCGGTGCCGCTGGCATCGAGGTTGCGGGCCTCGTCGAGCCGCACGAAGGGTTTGAACACGTCTTCGCGTCGGTCGGCGGGAATGCCCGGACCATCGTCGTCGATGGTGACCAGCAGCGAGCCGCGGCCATGGGTGGCGTTGACTTCCACCGTCTTGGCATAGCGGAAGGCGTTGCCGATGACGTTGGACATCAATCGGGCAAAGGCGTTCGGCCGCACATGCACATCGGGGTCTCCGGCAAGCGTCGTCGACAGCTTGCGCTTGCGCAGCCTGGCTTCCTCGCCGAGCTTTTCGAAATAGGCCTCGAGATCGAACCGTCCGGCGTCTTCCGAAGCCTCGCCGCGGGCAAAGGCGAGATAGCCTTCGAGCATCGACTGCATGTCGTCGATGTCCTGGTCGAGCGCGGCCTTGGTCTCGGCCTTGCCGCCGGAAAGCGCCAACTGCAGCTTGAAGCGGGTGAGGATGGTTCGCAGGTCATGGCTGACACCGGTCAGCATGGCGGTGCGCTGCTCGATCTGGCGCTCGATGCGCTCGCGCATCTGCATGAAGGCAAAGCCGGCGCGGCGAACCTCCTCGGCGCCGCGCGGCCGGAAGTCACGCGGCATCGGCCGGCCCTTGCCGAAGCTTTCGGCGGCTTCGGCAAGCATCAGGATCGGCCGGATCTGGTTGCGCAGGAAGGGAATGGCGATCATCAGGAGCACCAGCGAGGTGCCGACCATCCAGATCAGGAAGATGTGGGTGTTGGAGGCATAGGCCTGGCTGCGGCGCACGAAGACGCGCAGCACCTTGCCCTCGAGCTGCACGCGCACCTCGACGATGTTGGAGTTGCCGACCGTGTCGATCCAGAACGGGCGGTTAATCTGGCGGGTGATCTCCGACGAGAGAACATCATCCAAAATCGAGAAAAACGGTTTTGGGCCAGGCGCGGGCAGCGGGTCGGGCGGCAAGAGGTCGACCTTCAACTGCATGCGGTCCTGGGCGATGCGTATGATGTTGGTGTAGTCGGCATCGCGCGGATAGGTTTCGATCAGGTCGATGATGGCGGCGATGTCGCGCACGGTGGCCTGCGACAGGCGCTGCGTCACGGTTGCCCAATGACGTTCCATGAAGACGAAGGCGACGACCGATTGCAGCAGGATCATCGGCGCGATGACGATGATCAGCGAGCGGGCATAGAGCCGCTTGGGCATATACAGCGAGACGAGGCGCCAGAAGCGGTTCCAGGCGCGCGGCACCGCCTTCAGCGTC
>NZ_RZOM01000032.1:0-13863 GCF_003999175.1 Mesorhizobium sp. M7A.F.Ca.ET.027.03.2.1
TACCGGGTTATCCCACCCCGCAGCTCATCTATGCTGAAGAAGTCGAGACGGGCAGGTTGGGGTATGAAGTGCAGCACTTCGCGATGCAGTGCCAAGGCGACGTCCCTATCTTCAGAGGCCCGGTATTTCAAGTGGCTGTCGCGTCTGAGCTGGCTGATGCTCTCGAGCAGGCGTTCGACTATCTTCAGCTCCAGATAGTGAGAGAAGATTACGAATTGCCGCGGGATCACGGCGGCCGTGTCGAAGCGTATCCGCTCCGGAATGAGGTTCAGAACCGCGTTGTCGATTAGGGGCGAAAATGTCTCATTGAGCTGGAAGAAGACGCCATACCAGCCGAGCTTGCCGACTTGGTCCGCGAGACTTTTGTCTTCGAGGATATGAACTGTGGAAAGCGAGCGAAGAATACTGGTCTTGCCGCTGCCTCTCGTCCCTGCGACGAAGACCGGCTTGGCGGCGGCAGAAATCAAGGCCGACTTCTGACTGAACCACAGTATCGGGCGACTTTCGTACTCGATCCTGTTGGGGCCGAACGGATTCTCCATCTCTATTCGTCCCTTACCTTAATGCGCCAAGCCGAGTTTGCCTTCGTGAGGCCGTCTATCTCGACGAAGCGCGCCGCTTGGAGCATCAGAAGAGAGTCTTCCAAATCTAGCCCGAGCTCGGCGGAGGCGGCAATCTCAGTGATCTCGTCCCAGAAGAGTAACCCATTCCCGCGCCTGGTGGCATGGTCGCGCAGTCGGCGCATCAGGTCAAACGTGTCGTTGTTCAGAAAGGCCTTGCCGTTGGACATAGTCGAGATGAAGCAATGTTCGCCTTCCATGACCGTCCCGTCGGCGACATTGGTGCGGTAGGGTATAAGTCGGATGCCGACGAGCTCTCCCTGATCGGTCGTGAAGAAGACGAGCTCATTGAAACCTGACTGTATCTCTGGTGCTGAGATGCAGATCAATTTGCCGTCCGGAAACCTTGGATCGTTGACGATCTCGACCGGATCGGCATGTATGTGTCCATGCAGGTAGACGATAGGCTTGTTGCCCTGCAGCAGCTGAGTTCTGACAAATCCGCTGTTGAGCATCTCCGCGTATGGCGTAATGCGCGGAGTCTTTTGTGGCAGCAGATTGTGATGGCCGATCATGATGCCGTAACGCATGTCGGGCTGCTGGAGCAATTCCTGTAGGCCTGCAAGCATCTCACGCGAGATGTATGGCGTGTCCATCTGACCGTAATACTCGTCGTCGGACGCCTCCTTGTCTGGATCGCTGGGAGGTGTCGCGGGCGAATGTCCCGAGGTGTCCGGCGAGCCGAGATCTACAGGTTCTGTAGAAGGACCGAGTGCCTCGAGACGATCACGAAGGAACGCGGGAAGGTTCTGAAGCTCCCAACTGCCTATCGCTGTGTTGACGAGGATGAAGTTTGCGCCTGCGGATCCTGTCGGAAGTCTGAAGTGCACGGGTTGGTCCACGGGAACGGTCTGCCAACCCAAGCGGGCGGCTAAACTCGCCATTTCGCTGAATTTCTCAGTCGGTCCAAGTTCGCGCGCGTCATCACGGTTCACATCGTGATTTCCCGGTACGAATATCAACGGAAGCGCCTTTGAACTGCGCCCCTGTGCGCGGCAGAGCAACGTGAAATGCTGGAATGCCGAAGCAATGAAAGTCTTGTCGCCACGGCTCGTGAAATCCCCCATGAAGGCGATCGAATCCAAGGGCTTCGAAGTCGTCAGCCGCCGAAGCTTCGTCAAGACGGCACGCAGCGAAGACGCGCGTAGCTTCTGCGTTATTTTCGGAGCGAACTTGCTATCCTTGGCATCGATGTTGCTAGAGGAAGGATGCCAATCCGGATAGTGAATATCGCCTACTTGAAGGATTCGCACCCGTCGCATAACTCGCCCCCCCGCCGAGAGCCATAGACTAATCCGTTCGCTTTTGCCAAGCGCGAAACGATCATCCGACCGCATCGCCTGGAAAGCGCGTTTATCTTTTTGTTGGTAATGGAGAGGCACGACGCAATTGTGCCCCCGGTTGCTTGTCTGCCCACCAAATGGGCACTCAATCTGGGCGCATGGCTTATGATTTCTCGAGTTTGTCCCATAACGAGTTTGAGGATTTGGCCCGCGACCTCGTAGGTCGCGAGATCGACAAGCGTTTCGAGGCCTTTCCCGAGGGACCGGACGACGCGATGGATGGTCGACATGCCCTTGCCGGCGGCGACATTGTGCAGGCGAAGCACTACCAGCGGTCAGGCTTCTCGGCGCTGAAATCCAAGATGAAGAGCGAGCGCACAGCCATTGATGGCTTGGCGCCCTCGCGATACTTCCTCGTCACGTCGGCTTCGCCCGCGGCAGGCGGACACCGGCATGCGCAGCAGGATGAAGCCAGTGAGGGCCAGTAATACACGACAATAGTCATTAGGCTAGAGTACAGTCGCCTTGGGAGGCTGTTCGAATTCAATCCGGCGCTTTTCGGCATCCTTTTTTCGTTTGGTGGTGTCGATACGATATTGGTCAATTCCATCAAGATCGCTCTTCATATCGTTTGGTGTTGGAACTGGAATGGCCTTGGCGGACGCCATGTCATGTCCAGAACGCTCCGAAACTCGCTTCATGGCCCAATAGATTCGCTTGTGGTCTTCGTCCTCGACCACCACACCCTTCAGGCTCTGTGTCTTGACATCGCTGTTAAATCGCTCGACGACTTTACCGAGCAGGATTTCTTCAACGAGCCTCTCCCAGGTTTCCCGAAGATCGCTGTAGAAATCCTTCGCTGACCTTCGCCAAGCATCGGTGGTGAAATCAGTGGCGCCGTCGAAGCTCTTCAGGCGCGTCTTGAGAGTCTCGATGCGCTTCGTGACAGACTGTGCGATCCACGGCTCGTCAGTTTCGCTAATCAAGCCAAAACCGGCAGATTCGGACTTGTTGATGTAGTTTCGAACAAGGGGAATCGGCGGATTGGCCTGCGCAGCTGCGTCAACCACCTCGTTGAAGAACAGAAGATTATGGGTGAAAATAATAATCTGACGTCCTGTGGCCGCTTCTTTTACGAGCCTTGCCGCGACCCGCCTGATCCGAACATGGTCGAGAGATGACACGGGGTCGTCGATGATCATGCCTTGACGCGATGTGTCTCCTCCGACCTCGGCTAAGAAACAGGCCAGGGCAAGCGCGCGCTGCTCTCCTTCGCTTAAGACCTTGCTGTTTGAGATCGCTTTTGCCGCGTTGAGCCCGACCTCGAAATAGCTCTGCCCATCTTGACTACGATCATTAACTGCGAACGGGATGTGCGTTAACGCCAGAGTCTCAATCTCGGCGACGACGCGCTTTTCGAGATCCTGCATGACGAGGCTTCGTCGAAGCGACGTCATCTGCCGTGACACCGAGCCTGTTTCGACAGCATCGCAGCATGAGAGAAGCTTGCGCCGCTCTTCGAGATTCGCCAAGCGCGCGAGAACGATGGTGAGATCGTCGCCCAGTTTTTTCCGATCCTTGAGTGTATCGCGACGAGCTCGATCGGTAGCGCGGTTCCCGTCGTCGGCCGCTGCCTTGTCGTCCGTCAGCGCTTCGGCCTCTAGCGCCTCCGCCTCCGTTCGGAGTTTCGATGCAACTGGCGCCGCAAGTTGCGGGAACGCAGCGTACTCGGACAGCGCAGCCGCAACGACAATTGCATCACGCCTTTTACCTGCCTCGACATAATATGCCGAGATCAGGGCCACCATCGCCTTGCGTGCGGCGGACAGATCGCCAAACTCTCCGAGAGCCGCCTCAACCGCCTCCCCGGTCGCAATGGTGAGTCCTTTGATTTGGCGCAGGGCCTCTTCATGGGCAATAGATGCGACTTGCGCCGCCTTATTTGCGGCGCCCGTTACGAAGTCATTGAAGGATTGGATCCGCCCCGCGGCGTCCGCCGTCATCGGCTCCTGGCAGAGCATGCAACGATCGCCTTCCTGATCTGGCAAGTGCTGATGATCGATGCCAGTGACGCTCGCTAAATAGGCTCGTGCATGGTCGAACATATACCGCCAGGGAGAAAGCCCAACGCCGCTCAACGGCATAGTCGCGAACGCTCCTGAGGCGGCAAGTTGTGCAGCCTGCGCTGTAGAATCGGCTGTTGCATATAGATTGCGATAAATCTCGAGGGCCGCCGCTGAGAGAGCCGCGTCGATCTGTTCAGATGCAGTCAGCAGTTTTTCCAAGGCCGCCTTGGCACGCCGACGCTTTGTCGCCATCGTTGAAGGGTCGCTTGCCAGAGCCTGTTCGAGGCCAGCGAGATCAGCCATGTCCTGCTCTGAGAGGGCAGCGAGGTTTTTGATTTCGGCTGCGGAAGGCATCACGTCCTTTGACTTGATTTCGAGACGAGCCAGCAGCTTTACGACCGCGCCGGCAGCTGTGTACCCACTCGGCAATGGTGTCTTTAGGTTCTTTTCGATCGCTTTGATTTCTTCCCGGAAGTCGGCTTCGAGCTCGGTGCGGTGACGTCCATGGCTTTCGAGAAGCGCGATGGCTGCGGGCAGAAAACCGATACGGTTTTGCTTATCGACGTAGAGGCGAGCGTTCGCGGAGTCGAAAACGGAGATCCGTGCAATTGACGCGGGGGGCAGCGTTCCGTCCTTCCAGGTTATGGGGGTCGGTTCCGTAGCACCCTCTTCGAGAAACCGGACAAGCACTTCGGCTGGCGGTTTGGTGCCGATCTCGAACACGTTGCCAAGAAGATCATCCGCCGTCAGACTACGGCAAAGCTTCTTCGCGATCCGGCAATAGCCGCTCTTTCCGCTTCCATTGTCGCCGTAGATAATGGTGATGCCATCGGTGGCGAAACGCAGTTGCTGCTCTTCGGCGAGGCGGTTCAAATGCTTGACGGGGCCGAGTGAGCAAAGCACCGCGCGCGGCTCGTTCGAACTGTTGGCCCTCAAATGCTCCGCCGAGAGCGGAGAGCATTCGGGCAGATCAGCGGTAAATCCACCGACGTGGCGGACCCGAGCTGTTACACCGGCCTTATCCTCCTGCTCGAGGTTGAAGCCCGGCCGCGCGGCGTGTCTTCTTAAGGCATCCCTAATCCAGTCGGGCTGCTTATCCGCCCATTCCAAAAGTCCAACCTCGGCCATTCCTGCCCCCCGAATCTTACCATCATTATACTTATTGATTAGTCCAGATTCGATGAATTCGCTTGTCTGGACAAATTTTCCTCGCGATCGCACATAGAGTGCTGGAGATGTACCCAATAAATGACCTCCCCCCGCGCCGCTAGGTCAGCAAACAAATGCTTCAGCGATCAAACGTCTCCACAACGACATCAGCAATCAAAGGCATTGGACCGCGCGCACGAATTTAGGTAGCCGGCAACGCGTACGAGGAGATAGAGCTGGAAGTGCGTGCCTTTCGATAGTCTATGGGCGGAATTCGACCGCCTCACCGATAGGCCGATCGAGGTTCGCCGTCACTGTCGGGCTGGGTCCGAGTCCGCGATAGGCGCCACGACAGCGCTCGCGATAGGCGCGCAACGCTTGGTCCATGGCGCCCGGACCGCCACACATTTGCGGATGACGTCCTGCCCGTCTTGGGTTTCAGCAGCGTGCGCCGGCGCTCCGATTTCCGCGACTTTTGGATCCCCTCCAATCGTGACGACCGATTATCGCCTGTCTCCATTTCGACCGTTATCTGGGCGGTAACACTTTTAGAAATCTATGCTGCTGGACATAAGCGGCGACCATACCGAGAATTTACTTTCAAATTCTGGCGGCAAAGTTCTATCGTAAATGAAAATAGGGGATGGGGTATGGAAACGAGTTCGGAGACTGGCGATGCTGCCGGTATATCAGCCGCGCCCGTAATAGAAGTCGTGGCGGACATCGCCGCCAGCTTTACATATGCGTCCTTCCAAAATGCTATTCCGGTGATCCGGTCTATCGCGCTCAACAACCCGACCCAGCAGGGTTTCGAAAAATGCACTCTCGAGCTGACATCGAACCCCCCTTTTTTGCGCGCCAAAAGCTGGACAATTGATCGGATCGTTGCTGGCGACCGGCTTCCCTTAAGCGATCGAAAAATCGATCTCGACGCCGGCTATCTGGCCGGTCTCAACGAGGCTGAGCGCGGGGAGATAACGTTGCGCCTAACCTCAGGAGGCGCAGTGCTGGCCGAGCAGCGCGTTGCGGTGCGCCTGCTTGCCCGCGACGAATGGGGTGGCGTCGTCGATATGGCGCAATTGCTCGCCGCATTCGTCATGCCGAACGACCCGGCGATCGCAGGACTGCTGCGTTCCGCAGCGGAGCTGCTCGCAGCGCATGGTCATCCTTCCAGCCTCGATGGCTATCAAAGCGGCAATCCGCAACGCGCATTCATGCTGGCGGCCGCAATTTATTCGGCCATTGCTGGCCTATCGCTGCATTATGCAGAGCCACCTGCGAGCTTCGAAAGCCGCGGCCAAAAAATTCGACGTCCCTCAATTATTACGGCAGAAAAGCTGGCAACCTGTCTCGATACCAGTCTGTTATTCGCGTCCGCCCTGGAGGCGACGGGCTTGCATCCCGTCGTTTTGATGTTTCAGGGACACGCGGCCGTCGGCGTCTGGATGACACAAAGGACGCTCGCCAACGCCATTGAACCCGATGCCATGGAGGTCCGCAAGGCGCTGGCATCGCGCGAACTCATCGTGTTTGAGACGACAGGCGTGACGCATCGGCCGGCGATGACGTTGGAGGCTGCCCAACACGCAATCGAACAGCGGCTCGACGAAACGCAGGTAGCCACCTTTGTCGCAGCCATCGATATACGCCGCTCGCGCAGCGGCGGCATCACACCGCTTGCTTCGCACGAACCGACGCGCCGCAGCGTGGATGCAGAGGCGGCAACCGAAATCGCGTTGCCGTTGCCAGCCGCACCGGCCGTGGTAGCCCTGCCGGTCGAGATCGTCGAGGTAAAGCCGACGACAGCGGCCGGACGGATCGACCGCTGGCAGAAAAAGCTCCTCGATTTGACACTGCGGAACCGCCTGCTCAATTTTCCGGACTCCAAGAAGACAATTCCGTTTCTTTGTACTGACGTCGGCTACCTCGAGGACCGTCTGATGGCAGGCGCTTCGATCCGGCTGATTTCGCTCCCCGAACAGAATCCACTGGGCGAGCGGGATGCTGTCCTCTATCGCGAGGTGCACGGACGTGACCTCCAGCGTGGCTTTGCCGCGGAAGCGCTTCTGCGCGACGAGCTCCCGTCGACGCTCGATGGGCGTCAATTGGAATCCCGGCTGATCGATCTTTACCGGCAAGTGCGCAACGATTTTGCCGAGGGCGGCGCGAATACGCTCTTCCTGGCGGTCGGCTTCCTGCGCTGGAAGAAGAAGGCCGAGGACGAGCGCAGCTATCGCGCGCCATTGCTGCTCGTACCGGTCAAAATCGAGCGCCGCAGCGCAACATCGCATTTTACCTTGCGCTTCCATGAAGATGAACCGCGATTCAACGCAACCTTGTTGCAGTTTCTCGAACGCGACTTCGAGCTCAAACTGCCACAGTTTTCCGGTGAGCTGCCCGAGGACGAAAGCGGCGTTGATGTGCCGAGGCTGCTCGGTCTTATGCGCCAGGCAGTGCGCGACGTCCCCGGCATGGAGGTGGTGGACGAGACGGCGCTGTCGACCTTTTCCTTCGCCAAGTTTCTCATGTGGAAGGATCTGGTCGAGCGTACCGATGCGCTGCGCGAAAACCGTGTCGTGCGCCATCTGATCGACACGCCGGAGATAGCTTTCGAGGGCAATGGCGCATCATTCCGCGACGAGCGCGAACTCGACCGGCACTATGCCCCGTCCGACATGGTTTTGCTGCTGCCGGCCGACTCCTCACAGACCGCCGCAAGTCTTGCCGCCGCTGAGGGTCGCGATTTTGTCATCATCGGTCCTCCCGGCACTGGCAAGAGCCAGACCATTGCCAACATGATTGCCAACTGTCTTTCAGTTGGCAAAACCGTGCTGTTTGTGGCCGAGAAGACGGCGGCGCTCGATGTGGTGTATCGCCGCCTGCGCGAACATGGCCTGGGCGCGCATTGTCTCGAACTCCATTCCAGCAAGGCGGACCGACGCAACTTTCTCACCCAGCTCAGGATCAGCTGGGAAAGCGGCGTGCGCGTGGACGCAGCGGAGTGGATTGCGATCAACGAGCGGCTTCGCGTCCGTCGCGACGAACTGAATGCCTATGTCGAAGCGCTGCATCGGCACCATGTCAATGGTCTGACGCCTTATCTGGCGCTCGGCATCGCTCTCAAGAACAAGCGGCAGCACGCTCCGAGATTGTCCTGGCCATCGCGCGATTCCCATGACGAGGCAAACCGGCTGGCGCTGGAGCATATTGCCGCCGAAACAGGTCTCGCATTTCAGTCGGTGGAGATGCGGTCGGTCTTGCGTCTTATAGATGTCACCGAGTGGACGTCAGGCTGGCAGGACAATTTGCTCGAAGGGGCAAAGACCCTCAAGAATGCGTCCGAGGTTCTAGCGACCGCACTCGACGCCTTCCTGGTGAGCATCGGCCTGCGCGCCAAAGGCGACGCGTCAAAAGCGGAGCTCGAAGCGCTGCGAAAACTAGCAGCGGCACTCCAGGACAGTGCCGGCTATGACGTCAGCATTGTCTTTGATCGAGATTTCGCCCAGTTGCGGGGAGCCCTCGCCACTCTCAATGAGGCAATCGGAGACTATCGCAAGTCTCGCAAGGACCTGTCGGCCCGCTATGACGAGGCTGCCGTTGCGCGCATACGGGTGGAGGACATAGAGCAGCAATGGCAGCAGGCCGCTTCTGCATTCTGGCCAAACAGTCAGTTGGGCAAACGCAAAGTCCAGAAGCTGCTTCAAGGCTATGTCACAGAGGGGGTAGCCGATCCTCAGCACGACTTGCTGCTGTTGCGCCTGATGCAGGACCGCCGGGCCACTGTCGAAGCCAACATCCTATCTGGGAAGCCGATCGGATTTGCCGCACTTGATACCGACACCCACCGTATCGATCAGATACTCTCGATGGCCGAAAGGCTTCGACAGACGCTACGCCTGCCCGGCCTCGGCACGGAGGATTTCAAAGCGCTCCTGCAAGCAACCGCCCCGAGCCTGCGAAGCGGTGCAGCAGATAGCACGATGCGCTATGGGGCAGCCCGCTTCCTTGCGGCTTCTGCAGCATTCGAGGCTGCCAAGACCCAATTTGCGATCCCTGCTGGAAAGACGCCTTCTTGGGCAGAACATGATAACCCGCTGACCGAATTGACGACTGCGATGGGAGACTTGCTCGACGCCCGTCATCTTCTCCGGGACTGGACTTCGTGGTGCGGCATTCGTCGCAGGGCTGTCAGTCACAATCTGGGAGCGTTGGTCGACGATATCGAGGCGGGTCTAGTGCGACCAGCTGAAGCTCAATCCGCGTTCCGCCTGGCCTATGTACGCTGGTGGCTGCCGGCCACGCTGGATGCCGATCCGGTGCTGCGGAATTTCCGTCGCTTCCAGCACGAGCACGCCATCGAAGATTTCCGGGAAATCGACGATCTTGTCCGCGCTCAAGCAAGCCTTCGCGTCATCAGTGCCATCGCTCATGGTTTGCCGGCTGTGCAAGGCGTCCCGCGCAATTCCGAGTTGGGCCTGTTGCGCCATCAGATGGAATTGCAGCGGCCCAGCCGGTCAATCCGCGAGATGATTGGCGCGATGCCGACGAGCTTTGCCAAGCTCGCGCCGTGCATGCTGATGTCCCCTCTTTCAATCGCTCAATATCTACCGCCCGACCAAGCCCTGTTCGACGTGGTGATTTTCGACGAAGCATCGCAGATCACCACCTGGGACGCCGTCGGTGCCATCGCGCGAGCCCATCAAACCATAATCGTAGGCGATCCCAAGCAGTTGCCGCCCACCAATTTCTTTGGCCGCAACGAGGAGGACGAGGAAGTCGTCGAACACGAAAAGGATCTTGAGAGCATTCTCGACGAAGCCAAAGCGGCCGGCATCCCGGTACGTGACCTGCGCTGGCATTATCGTAGCCGCAATGAGTCGCTGATCGCCTTTTCCAACCATCACTACTATCAGAACCGGCTCATCACATTCCCTTCGCCAACGGTGGAAGATCGGGCAGTTCAGCTGCGAAAAATCACGACCGGCATCTATGACCGTGGCAAAAGCCGCACCAATCGAATCGAAGCCCAAGCGGTAACCGACGAGGCGGTCAGCAGGATGCGGCGTTGGCTGGCCCTACCGGAAAAGGACCGACCCACGCTCGGAGTCATCACTTTCAACGCGCAACAGCAGTCGCTCATCCTCGACCTTTTCGACAAGGCACGCCAGACAGAGCCGGAGCTTGAATGGTTCTTTGCCGACGAGCGTATTGAGCCCGCCATCGTCAAGAATCTGGAAAATGTCCAAGGGGACGAGCGTGACATAATCCTGTTTTCGATCACCTTTTCGCAAGATAATGCCGGCAAGCGCAGCATGGATTTCGGCGCGCTGAATCGGGACGGCGGCGAACGCCGGCTGAATGTCGCGGTGACGCGTGCGCGGCAGGAACTGATCGTATTTTCAGGTTTTGCCGCCGACCAGATCGACCCCAACCGAACCAAAGCGATCGGCGTACAGCATCTCAAAGCCTTTCTCGATTTTGCCGAACGCGGCGCTGTGGCATTGCCAGCGCAGGAACGCGGATCGGTCGGAGCCCTGGAATCCCCTTTCGAGGAGGCCGTCGCTGCCGAGCTTGAGAAGCGCGGATGGACCATCGTTCCTCAAGTCGGCATTTCGGGCTTTCGAGTGGATATAGGGATCCGGCATCCCGATCTCGCCGGCGCCTATCTGGCTGGGGTCGAATGCGACGGCGCGACCTATCACAGTTCTGCCACGGCGCGAGATCGAGACAAGGTCCGCGAGCAGGTCCTGCGCGGCCTCGGGTGGAACATTGTCCGGGTATGGTCAACCGATTGGTGGTTTGATCTCGAAGGTTGCACCGAGAGGCTTCATGCCAGCCTGGCCGCGCTGCTCGAGGAAAGCCGTCGCAAACAGGCTGAACAACAGGAAAGTGAAGCCGCGATCCATTGGGACATGGGACATAAGGTCGACCCCATGGACCCATTGCCAGCCGAAGACCTAGCATCGGCCGGCGAACCGGAACATCCGTCGATAAAATCAGAGCCAGAACTTGTCGCCGCTCCCCTCGCGACGGGAGAGCGCCCATCGGCATCTGCAGGAATTTTGCCTGCGGCCGCGCATTCGACGCATGATACCGTACCGACGGGCGGCCGTTATCGCCTGACTGATCTAACCGGATTTTCCACCAGCCCGGATCAGTTTTATGACTTCGTCTACCGAGGCACGCTGCGGTCCATGGTCGACGCGGTGATCGAGCAGGAAGGACCTCTGCGAGATGACGTCCTTGCGCAGCGCATCGCACGGGCGCATGGCTGGCTCAGAACGGGCAACAAGATTCGGGAGCGGATCGACCTGCATCTGCGCGAGTTCGATAGAACTGAAGAATCCAGCGGCAGCTTCCTATGGAAGAGAGGGACGGTGGTCGACCTGCTTGATTATCGCATGCCGTTCGATGCCGATGCCCGCCGGTCCATTGCCGACATTCCAATCGCCGAGCTGGCCGCTGTCGTCGTTGCGAACGAGGACATTCTGGAACAGTCCGACCCCGCTCTCGACCTTGCACGTCTGCTCGGTGTCGAGCGACTTGCGGCGATTTCACGCTCCCGGCTGGATGAAGCCATCGATCGCGCCCAGCGCAACCTGGCATCGACATAGTCTCGGAGACTCCATGTTTCGATTCATCCACAGCTCCGATCTTCATATCGGCAAGCGGTTCGGCAACATGCCAGAGGATCTGCGCGGGCGGCTCCGTGAAGCGCGCCATGGCGCGATCAGCCGGCTGGCAGAGCAGGCACGCGTCCATGGTGCATCCACCATACTTCTGGCCGGCGATACGTTCGATACCGAAACGCCCACTCCAGCGATGTTGCGGCAGGCCATGGCCGAGATGAGCCAGAGCGCGCCTCTGCGCTGGATATTGCTGCCTGGCAACCATGATTCCCTGTTGGCTGATCAATTGTGGAGTGCAGCGGACAGCGTTGTGCCGGACAATGTCCTGCTGGCGACGCGGCCCGAAACCCTGACCATTGGCGCGGACGTGGCGCTGCTGCCTGCACCTTGCACCACCCGCAGACCCGGTCGCGACCTTACCGAGTGGATGAACAGCGCCGCGACGCCGCAAGGCGCCATCCGGCTCGGCCTTGCTCATGGCGCTATTCAGAACTTTTCCGAAGATTCAGCAGCGTCCGATGTCATTGCACCAGATCGCGCGACTAAGGCCGGCCTCGATTATCTGGCACTTGGCGACTGGCACGGACCCGTCACCATCAATGAGCGCAGCCGTTATAGCGGTGCGCCCGAACCTGACCGTTTCAAGCATGATACACCCGGTCAGGCCCTTGTCGTTTCCATTGCCGGGCCTGGCGCCGTGCCCGAGATCGTGGCCGTTGAAACAGCTAGCTTTTCCTGGAAAACCGCTCCCCTGCATCTGCTGTCTGGCGACGACAGCGCCGCGGCATTTGAAGCGTTGCTTCCACCGGCTCATCTGCGGCGTCAGACTTTGCTGCGAATTGCCGCGTCTGGCCGGGTGCGGTTAAGTGGGCGAACGATCCTTCAAGCGGCGATCGCGGTAGCCGCGCCCGACTTCGCCTATCTGGAACTGGACGGGGACGGGCTCGCGACCGACTGCGAAAGTGGCGATTTGGATCGGATCGACCGCTCTGGTGCCCTTCGCGAGGCAGCGCAGGCACTGTTGGATGAAAGCAGCGACGAAACCCGGTCGGCTGTCGAACGCGACATATCGCGAGAAGCACTGGTTCGGTTGTTCAGCTATTGCGAGGCGATGGGATCATGAAACTTACGGCCCTTCGGCTCCACAACGTCAAACGGTTCGCCGGGCAAGGCGTCGCCATCGAAAACATCGGCGACGGCGTCAACGTGCTTTGCGCGGTCAATGAGTTCGGCAAATCAACCTTCTTCGAAGCGCTGCACGCACTCTTTTTCCAGCCTCACACGGGCACACCCGAAGGCGTGCGACTGTTGCGGCCTTACAGTGGGGGCAATCCGGTGGTGGAGGCCGACATCACCACTTCAGAAGGACGCTATCGACTTGCCAAGCAGTTTTATGGCGGCAGGCTGGCCAGCGTTATTGACCTCGACGGCGGGCGACTGTTGGCTCAAGCCGATGAGGCCGAAGCCTTTATCGGCAAACTAATCCATGGCGGAAGCGCAGGACCGGCAGGATTGCTCTGGGTTCGCCAAGGGGTCACCGGCATCGAAAGGCGCAGCAAAAGCGAGGAGGACGGCGAAAAACGCGTGCGCGAAAGCCTACTGTCCTCGGTTCAGGGGGAAGTTGAAGCCCTGACCGGCGGGCGACGCATGGCCGAAATCGCCGCGGCATGTGAAGAAGAACTCTATAGCCTGGTTACGTCAACGCTGCGTCCCAAGAGCGGCGGTCTCTATGCGGCAGCGCTCGACGAGCGTGACAAGCTGGTGAAAGACGAGCAGCGTCTCAGCGCCGAAGTCACCGGTCTGCGCGATTCGCTCGACAAGCGGCGCATGGCGTTGGCGCGTCTGTCTGAGCTTGAAAACCCCGAAGAAGGCGCCACTCGGCGGGAAGCCATCTCGGCCGCGGAAGCCGCAGTCGAGGCCGCCAAATCGCACAGCGAAGCCTTGAAAGCCGCCGAGGCGGAAGCTGCCCTTGCCGCAATTCACCACGACGCGGCGCAGCAGGCCCTCGATAGTTTTCGGACCGCGCTCAAACGAGCCACGGATTTGCGCCAGCAGTCGACGATTGCGCAGCTTCGCCGCAGTGAGGTTCTCGATCGGCGCGCTTCTGCCATTGCCG
>NZ_RZOM01000330.1:0-5671 GCF_003999175.1 Mesorhizobium sp. M7A.F.Ca.ET.027.03.2.1
GGCGCATCAGGAGCCGGCTGAAGCTGCCTCCGGCTCTAACCCGCTGGCCGACAAGGTGCGGGCTGCCAACAGCCGGTTCATCGACGTCAAGACAGCGGTATCAGAGGGCTATTCGCCTATTCCCTGTGCCAGCGGCATCACCGGCGGCGCCATGGGCATTCACTATGTCAACGGCCGGTATCTGAACGACGACAAGATCGACATCGCCCGTCCCGAAGCCGTGATGTACGAGCCGTTGGCCGATGGCGCGCTGAAGCTGGTGGCGGTCGAGTACATCACTTCGAAAGGACCGGCATCGTTGGACGGCCAGTTGTTCAACTTCAACAGCGCCCCCAACCGCTATGGGCTGGGTGAATTCTACGAACTGCATGTCTGGGCCTGGAAAGGCAACCCGACAGGTACGTTCGCCGACATGAACCCGAAAGTGTCATGCGAGCACGCAATGGCGCCGAGCCAGTAAGCAATGAGGCCAGGCGGCATTGACGCCGCCTGGCCCGAACGATCGTTTTGCCTGATCGGCTCAGGCGGCCTTGATCAGACCGAGCTGGGTGAGGGCGGCGACGCCGTCATCGAGGCCGATCTCCTCGACGATCCTGCCGTCGACCACCTTCAGCACCGTGGTGCCGGTGAAGCGCATGGTGCGGCTGGTGGCGGCCGGCAGCGAACCGGCGAGGAAGTCGCCGAAGGCCGGACCGGTATGCGTGCCGCCGCCCTCCCACTGGCCGACGACATAGTCGCCTTCGGCAATCAGGTCGGCGGTGGCCCAGAAGTTGAGGTCCGGGAAGGCGGCGCGGAAGCCGCTCATGAAGGCCTTGATGTCGTCGCGGCCGCGGCGCGGCTCGTGCAGCGAGTATTTCAGCAGCATGTCGGGTGCCGCGATGTCGTCGACGACGGACAGGTCGCAGCTTTCACCCCAGAAGTCGGTGAACCATCTGACGACGACGGCCTTGTTGTCTTCTTGCTTGGTCATTGGGAGGTCCTCTTGTCTGTGCAACGTGATCATCGGCGCCGCCGATGATCCGGGATCATCGGATTGGCGATGACCTGGAGCCATGACTAGGAACATCCGGCCGATGCGAAACTCCGGTTCTTGCCGGCCAATCGAAGAGCAGAGGCGGCAGGTGAGGAGCCAACAAAGCAGCCCGCCATCGCCGCGGTAACTGTTTCTTCTCTGGTTTTGCCGCAGATTGCCCTGCGGTGGAGCAGGCGAAGCAGACGATGGCGCGTCAGGGCAAGAAAAGTCGCAATGGAACGTTCTGGGCCAAGGCCCTGGAGCGCGCCCATCTTGGTGTCTGGGACTGGGATCTTGTAACCGGCGACTGCTTCTATTCCGCGACCTGGGCGCGGATGCTGGGCTACGATGAGAGCGAGCTTGCCGACACAGCCGACCTGTGGCTGCAACTGACCCATCCCGACGACCGCGAGCGGGCGCTGACCAGCGGCGACCGCCACATCGCCGGACAGACCGACGCCATCGAGACCGAACTCAGGCTGAAGCACAAGCAGGGCCACTGGGTGTGGGTGCTCGATCGCGGCGGCATTGTCGAGCGCGACGCCTCCGGAAAGCCGCTCAGGCTGATGGGCGTGCAGACCGACATCACCAAGCAGAAGGCCGCCGAAGCCGAACTCGAGCAGGTCAATGTGCGCTTCCGGCTGGCACTCGCCGCCAGCGGCACCGGCATCTGGCACCACGACATCGCCACCAACAAGAGCTATTGGGACGCCCGCACCAGAGACATATTCGGCCTCGTCGCCGATACGGACGAAGTGACCGCCGACCTCTGGCATACTTTCCTGCACCCCGACGACAGGGAAGCCACCGAGCAGGCGCATTTGCCGACACCCGGTTCGGACCGAGTTACCGCCTCCCGGTACCGCATCATCAAGCGCGACGGCGTCATTCGCCATGTCGAATCGCTGGTGCGCTTCATCGCCATTGCCGGTGCGGCGGGCCAGGTTCATGGCACGGTGCGCGACATCACCGAGGAAAAGCTGCGCGAGCAGGAGCTCGCCTATGCCGCCCGTCACGATGCGCTGACCGGCCTGTACAACCGCTCCGCCTTCGACCGGCTGCTCGCCGATCATATAGCGGCGGGTGCGCCGCTGGCGGTGTTCTACGTCGATCTCGACTACTTCAAGGCGCTCAACGATTTTGCCGGCCACGCCGCCGGCGACCTGGCGCTGAAGAGCGTTGCCGCCGGCATCCGCGCCTGCCTGCCGCCGACAGCACACGCGGCGCGGCTGGGCGGCGACGAATTCGCGCTGCTGGTGCCGCATTGCGATGCCGCGCAGGCCGAGCGGATCGCCGCTGCCGTGCTTGGCGCGGTGCGCGAGGCCGATCTCGGCGTGGCCGCGTCGACCCGCAAGCTGGCGGCCTCGATCGGCATCGCTTTCGTCGATGATGCCAGCACCACGGTCGCCGACGCGCTGGCCTGTGCCGACGACGCCTGCTACGCAGCCAAGGCCGCCGGTCGCAACCGCTTCGCGGTCTTCTCCGCGGCAGCAGAGGCGGGATTGGGCGGGCTGAATGCCGCGCGTGTCGCCGCTGACACCGTCGATGCCATGGAAGACGGACGGCTGAAACTGTTCGGTCAGGAAATCCACCTGCTCGGCAAGCCGTGGCTGGAAAGCCGCCATGTCGAAGTGTTGGCCAGGCTCGCTGCCCGCAACGGCCGGCTGGTGCCACCCGGCGAGTTCATTCCGGTGGCCGAGAGGTTCGGCATCGCGTCGCGGCTCGACCGCTGGATCATCCGCACCGCGCTGTCGCGGCATGGTGCCGCCTTGCGTTCGGGGGCGTTGACGCTTGGCTTCAATCTGTCGGCGCAGACGCTGAGCGACCCGCAGCTTTGGGACTTCGTGGACAACGTCATAGAAGAAACCGGGGCGCCGCATTCGGGCATCGGCTTCGAGATCACCGAAACCGCCGCCGTCACCAATTTCGACGCGGCCGAACAGTTTGTGCGCAAGGCGCGCGAGCGGCGCTGCCGGGTCAGCCTCGATGATTTCGGCGCCGGTATGAGCTCGTTCGAATATCTCCGGCGGTTCCCCGTCGACACGATCAAGATCGACGGCTCCTTCATCGAACACATCACCCAAAGCCGTTTCGACCGCGAGATCGTGCTGGCCATCACCAGCATCGCCCGCAGCCTCGGCTGTGACGTGGTCGGCGAGAAGATCGAACAGCAGGACACGCTGGCCATGTTGAGCGACATGGGCGTCGCCTTCGGCCAGGGATTTTTGCTGCACCGGCCAGAGCCGCTGGAACGAATTGTCGCGCGTGCGACCAAGGGAGCGACGGCCCGCAAGGCATCGTGATCCGGGTGCGGCGAGTTTCAGGCCAGGCCGAACTGGCCTGAAACTCGCCGCATTCTATCCGGTTCGGCGCGCCGTCGATTGCGGAAACTCCAGCACTCCAGCCTCGGGTCGCCTGTGCTGCGCTTCCGTCACCGCTTCGATCAACAGATCGAGCGCTTCACAGGCCGCGCGACTCGTCTCGTCGTTGCCTTGCAGATAATGATAGGCTCGTTCGAGGTGGATGCGGGCGGCTGAAAAATCGCTGGTCAATGGTCCCTCCATGATCCCGCCCTAGAAGACCTTGCCGGAGACGAGGGAACGCCGGGTAAATATCCACAAGCGGCTTTTATTCAAATGCCGCCGAATGTTGCGGGGAGGCGCGCGGCGTTGATGCTGCCAATCTCCCCCCGTGGGGGAGATGTCCGGCAGGATAAAGGGGGGCGCTGTCCTGCCGACCTGAACAATCAGATTTTCGATCTGTTTCGCAGCCTGCACGCTTGATGAGATTGAAGATCTCCCCCACACGGGGGAGATTGGCGGCTTCACCGCCGCGTGATTAGACTGTCAACTTCCTGCGCAAGGTGAGACCGATGATCGTCCAGGCCTGCATCAACGGCGCGCGCGTGCGCGATTTCCACCCGAAGCTGCCGCTGACTGCCGAGGCAATGGCCAGCGATGCGGCAGCCTGCGTCGCCGCTGGAGCGGCCGAACTGCACATCCATCCGCGCGGCACTGACGGGCGCGAAAGCCTGGCAGCCGTCGACGCCACCGTGCTGGCGGTGCGCCGGACCTGCCCGGGAACACTGGTCGGCGTGTCGACCGGCGCCTGGATCGAGAACGACGTCGAGCGGACCCGCACGGCGATCGCCGGCTGGCGAGACCTGCCCGACTATGCTTCGGTCAACCTGTCCGAACCGGATGCGCCCGCCGTGATGGAACTGCTGCGCCAGCGTGGTGTCGGCATCGAGGCGGGGCTTGCCGTCGTCGCCGATGCCGAGCGCTTCGTAGCGCTTCCCGGCCACGACCAGGTGCTGCGCATTCTGATCGAGATCGACATCCCGGACCTGTCCGCTGCACTCGACGAAGCGCATGGCATCGTCGCCGTGCTCGAGCGCGCCGGGGTACGGCGGCCGATCCTGCTGCATGGCGTCGATGCAACTGTCTGGCCCTTCGTCAAGCTTGCGCATCGCAAGCGCTGGTCGACACGGGTCGGTCTGGAAGACGGCAATACGCTCGCCGATGGAACTGTGGCGAAGGACAACGCGGCGATCATCGCTGCCGCCGTGGCGATCTTTCGCGGCTAGTTTTCCAGAATGATCCTGATCGCCTTATCGACCACCGGATGGAGGCCACTGGCCTGGAAGGACAGCCGGTTGCCGGAGCCGACATTGCTGGTCATGGCGATGGTCAGGCCGGACAGCGGGTCGTGCAGCATCACGGCGACGTAGCCGGGGATGCTGCCCTGGTGGCCGTAGAAGGCGCGATCGGCGTAGGCGCTCTGGAACATGCCGGCGCCGGTCTCGCGCATGCGTGTGCCAGGGAAACTTGCCGGCACGCGGTGTTCGAACATCTCGGCGAAGAACGGCGGCGACAGCAGCTTTCCGGAAAAGAGACCACGCATGAAGCTCACCATATCGGACGGCGTCGACACCATGTCGCCGCAGCCATAAGCGGCGCCGAACGGGAAGGAATCGGAGGAATCCTGCAAGTCGTCGGAGTAGGGCAGCACGCCATCCATGCGCCACATCTCGCCGCCCGAGGCGATGTCGGTGGGCGCATTCGCTGGCGGCGGGGGGCGGTGGTAGTAACCACGCACCATCGACTTTTCCGGAAAGGCTTCGGTGGCCGGCGACCAGGTGTTTGTCAGGCCGAGCGGGTGCAGCACCGCGCTTCTGACATAACCGCCCAGCGACTGGCCGGAGACAGCCTCGATCACCATGCCGGCCAGAACATAGCCGGTGTTGTTGTAGACGGCGGGCCCGCCCGGCGCCTTCTGCTTGTCGGAAACGAAGGCTATGTCGACCAGCTGTTGCGGCGTCCATTGCCGGCTCGGATCCATCGGAATGTAATATTCGAACTCGGGCAGGCCGCTGCGGTGGTTGATCAGCTGGCGCACCGAAATGTCTTCTGCTCCCGGGAGGTCGGGAAACCAGGAGGCGATCGGCGCGCCGAGCTCGAGCTTGCCGTCCTGAGCGAGCTTGACCAATGCGGCGGCGACGAAGGTCTTGGTGCAACTGCCGATCTTGAACAGGCGGTCGGGCGAGACGGCAATGCCATGCTCCCGGTCGGCGAGGCCGGCAGTGAGGGCGGTTGGTGCGGCGCCTGTGGAGTAGGCGAGCGAGGCGCCTACCGCGCCACCGGTGAGATAGGTCTTGAG
>NZ_RZOM01000331.1:0-5666 GCF_003999175.1 Mesorhizobium sp. M7A.F.Ca.ET.027.03.2.1
GACGAGAAGAGCGTTTGGGCCGGCCTCGACCATATTTTCGCCGGTGCCGAGACGCCGACAGCCATTCTGGCGATGTCCGACAGGATGGCGCTCCATGCGCTGGACTGGCTGCGGCAGCACGACATTGCGGTGCCGGGCGATGTTTCGGTCGTCGGCTTCGACGGTGTTCCGGAGGGGGCGATTTCCAAGCCGCCGCTGACCACGATCGTCCAGCCGATCGCCGAGATGGGCCGCCTTGCCGTCAAGGCGATCCTTGAAAATGACGGTTCGTTCAGCCGGCAATCGCTGCCGGTCCAACTCGTGGTGCGAGCCTCATCCGGCCCCTCGCCCGCCTGAGCTCAACGGCCCATTCTTGTCGCCATGGCCGGCATCGCGAAGGATGCAGCATGGACGGGCGGTGCGGCGTTGTGAGCCGGCCTGCTTTTGCCGGACCAGCCAAGGCCCGATAGCCATTCGAGATAGTAGGCGAGCGCGAACTGCATGACGATGCCGGCCGATATCAACAGGCTGTCATAGGCAAATCCGCCCGGATTGATCAGCTTCAGCACTTGCGCCGCCATTGCAAGCACCGTGCCGGCAATGAAAACCGGCAGCGATCGTTTGCCCAATATGGCAAGCGGATGATCGCGTCCGGTGCGAAACAGGTTCGAGACCGCCGGGAATGCCACGATCAGGTAGCTCACCGCCAATATATGCAGCAGCCTCGGCAGCGACAGGAACGTCTTGTCGAAGCCGGTCAGCACCGGAGGCAGGCCAAACCAGGAGATATGCCCCCAAAGCGGGCTGTGCACCCAGACCAGTGCCACAGCGGTGTAGGCCAAGGCCGCGCCAACCAGCCAGCGATTGACCGGGATGGTACCGCCGCGACGCACATGCAATGCACCTGCCAGGCCGATGTTGAAAAGGAACTGCCACGACAGCGGGTTGAGAAACCAGAAGCCGGGCTCGGGATAGTTGGGCGGAGCAATTTGATAAACCCCCGCGACCAGCCACAGGGCGCCGGAGGCGACCAGTGCCAAGACCGGCCGATAGCTGACAATGAGCAGGAACACCGGCGTCAGCAAGAGCAGCACCGCATAGACGGGCAGTATGTTGTTGTAGCCGAGTTGGTGGCCGAGCGTCACGATGCCGATCAGCACCTGCGGCGTATTCTTGATCAACGGCTCGATGTTGATCATCGTCAAAAGCTCCGGCCGCCTGGCAAACACCGCCGCGGCGCAGAAAATGGCCATCACCACCATGGTGGTGACGATGTGGGTGGCATAAATCACACCGGCGCGGCGCAACATCTTCAGGGTTGCCAGCAGCCGGTTTCCAGGTTGGAATTTCCTGCCATAGGCAAGTGCGACCGAGATGCCGGAGATCAGCACGAAGACTTCCGCCGCATCGGAAAAGCCGAAATTCTTGTAGGTCAGATACTCGAAGGCGGTACCTGGCACATGGTCGACAAAGATTGTCAGCAGAGCGAGAGCGCGGAACACATCTATGCGCGTGTCGCGCTCAGTGCGATCCGGGATACGCGAATCGCGATCCGACACGCGCGACTCGCGGTCTGGGACACGCGCATCGCGGTCCGGGGAAATCTGGGTGGTCATCGACAAAAAGGCCTCAAAGCTGGTTGTTCATGCCGGGCAATGCGACCCCCGGCGCACCGCTTCGATTCCTCCCGAAGGAATGTTATCGGCGGAGAAACGGACTGTAATGCGCCCGGTTCAATCAACTTTCGCGGAGCTTGAAAATATTGCGTTTTGAAGCCGGCAAATTGAGCGAAACCTCATATAATCAAGAGGATGCGCGATGATCGAAGAGACCTCACAAGATGGTGCGCTGTGGCGTGATCTGGCCTTCAGCTACCGGCTTTACAGCCCGGCGGATTCAACCGGCGAATGTCTCTTCCTGCTGCATGGATCGGGTGTCGACGAGACGACATTGGTGCCGCTGGCGCGAGAGATCGCACCGCGGGCCAAGCTGATCGCGGTGCGTGGCCGCATTGTCCAGGAGGATGGTTTCCGCTGGTTCGCGCGCATCACGCCGACGCGCTTCGAACAGCACAGCATCCGCACCGAAACCGATGCCTTTGCGGGTTTCGTCGCCGACACGGCCACACACCACCATCTCGATCTCTCACGCGCGACGTTCCTCGGCTATTCGAACGGCGCCAATCTGGTTTCAAGCCTGATGCTGCTACATCCGGAGCTCGTCGAGCGCGCCGCGCTGCTGCGGCCGATGCCGGTGCTCGATCACGTGCCGGCGACGGATTTGTCAAAGGTGCGCGTCCTGATGATCGCCGGCGCCGCGGATCTCACCTATTCGCCCTTCGCCCCTGCTCTGGTGACATTGCTCAGCCAGCATGGCGCCGAGATCGACGCCCGGATTGTCCCATCAGGTCATGAATTCGGCAGCGCCGACGCCGCAATCGTCAGGCAATGGCTGCGGGGATCGGCGGCGTTGGCGACGGCAGGCTGACAGGCTCGCCGGCATGACCAGCCTGCCTACCCTCGTCCCATCCGGTTCCAGGCATCCAGTCCGGCGATCTTGTAGGCTTCGGCGAGCGTCGGATAGTTGAAGGTGTTGTTGACGAAGAAGTCGACGGTGCCGCCGAGATTGATCACCGCCTGGCCGATGTGGATGAGTTCGGTGGCGCCCTCGCCGA
Source organism: Mesorhizobium sp. M7A.F.Ca.ET.027.03.2.1 (assembly GCF_003999175.1). Classification (NCBI taxonomy): domain Bacteria; kingdom Pseudomonadati; phylum Pseudomonadota; class Alphaproteobacteria; order Hyphomicrobiales; family Phyllobacteriaceae; genus Mesorhizobium; species Mesorhizobium sp. M7A.F.Ca.ET.027.03.2.1. The sequence continues at coordinate 2,654 of NZ_RZOM01000331.1, forward strand.
TGATGTGCGCGCCGAGCAGACGGCGCGTTTCGACCGAGAACAACAGTTTCAGGAAACCGGTGTTGACGCCCATGATGTGGCCGCGCGAGGTTTCGCGAAAGCGCGCCACGCCGATCTCATAAGCCGCACCGCTCTCACGCACCTGTTCCTCGGACTGGCCGACCGTCGAGATTTCCGGCACCGCGTAGATGCCATAGGGAAAGGTCTCCGGTGGCGGCGGCAACGGCACGCCGAAGGCATGGCAGGCCGCCACTCTGCCCTGCTCCATCGAAGTCGAGGCCAGGCTCGGAAAGCCGATGACGTCGCCGGCGGCGTAGATGTTGGGCACGCTGGTCTGGAACGTATGCGGGTCGACCTTGATACGCCCTCTGGAGTCGGCATCGATGCCGACGACATCCAGGCCCAGGTTGCCGACATTGCCGGTGCGGCCGGCGGCGTAGAGCACGACCTCTGAACGAATGGTGCGGCCATCGGCCAGTTCCACTTCGGCGGCGTCCGGCTTGGAGCGGATTTCCTTCACCGCGCTGCCCAGCCGGATGGTCATGCCGCGATCGCGCATCTGGTGGATGAAATCGTCGACGATCTCGCGGTCGACGAAATCTAGGATGGAGTTCCGCGGCTCGACCAAGGTTACCGGCACGTCGAGCGCGGAAAAGATCGTTGCATATTCGACCCCGATGACGCCGGCGCCGATCACCGTCAGCGTGCGCGGCAAGCGGTCGAGTTCCAGCATCTCGTCGCTGTCGAAGATTCGGGTCTTGTCGAAAGGCACATCGCGCGGCCGGTGCGGCCTGGTGCCGACCGCGATCAGCGCATTGGCAAAACCGACCTCGCTGTAATCGCCGGTGTCGGTGGTCAGGCTGACCTTGTTGGGGCCAAGGAATTTCACCGCAGCCCGGGCGCTCTTGACCGTGTTGCGCATGAACTGGTGCTGCAGCACCTCGACCTCATGGTCGAGCGTCTTGTGCAGGCGCTCGACCAGATCGCCGACCGAGATATCCTGCTTGACCCGGTAGCCGCGCCCGTAGAAGCCGCGCTCACGCCAACCCGAAAGGTTGAGCACCGTTTCGCGCAGCGTTTTCGACGGGATGGTGCCGGTATGCACCGAGACACCGCCCAGACGCCGGCCGCGATCGACCACCAGCACCGATTTGCCGAGCTTGGCCGACTGCACCGCGGCCCGGCGACCGGAAGGGCCGCTGCCGATGACCAGCATGTCGTAGTCCATATTGCCCCGTCCCCTGCCATGTGCGCTTTTGCTGCGCCGCAGCAAGCTAATGCTATCCGCGCCGCAAATTCAACCGGTTCAGATTGCGCCTAGCGCCTTGAAGGCCGGCGCACCGCAAGAAGCCCGATCTTGATTCCGCCACAGGCCTTCACCATTTCATGGCTGAACGGTCCGCACCCTATGTCGGACCTTGTTACGAGGAAATGACATGAACGCGCGCGTTCTCGACGGCGAAATCATCACCAGCAGGCTCGACGATGTCAGGGCCTATGACGGCGTGCGCACGAAGCGCATCCTGGCTTTCGTGATCGACTATGTCATCGTCGCGCTGCTTACCATTCCGTTTGCCATTCTGGTGTTCTTCCTCGGGCTTTTGACCCTCGGGCTTGGCTGGATGCTGTTCGGTATCCTGTTGCCGACTGTGGCCATCCTCTACATCTGGAACACGCTGGGCAGCACCGACCAGGCCACCACGGGCATGAAGATGGTGGGCATCCGCCTCGACCGGCTCGACGGGAGGCCGATCGACGGCCTCACCGCGGTCGTCCATTCGGTGCTGTTCTGGGCCGGCAATGTCATCCTGTCGCCGCTCGTCCTGCTGGTGACGCTGTTTTCCGACCGCAAGCGCACCTTGCACGATCTTTTGCTTGGCACGGTCGTCAGCCGCACGGACCGCTGAAACGGCCCTCTGAAGAGCAGTCGCAACCGATTGAGCACAAATGTGAAGGCGTCGAGTCGACCACGCTCACATAATCCTGTTGAATTTTTCGCCGTCCGCGCCAAAGGTAGAGCGATTCGAAGGAGTGTTTCCAAGGCTCGATGACGCAGCATCCGACCCAGTCGCCGCAGTTCTTCCTGACCGCGCCGTCGCCGTGCCCCTATCTCGACGGCCAGTTCGAGCGCAAGGTGTTCACGCACCTGGTTGGCGACAAGGCGGCGGAGATGAACGACCTCTTGACCCAAGGCGGCTTCCGGCGCTCGCAGAACATCGCCTACAGGCCGGCCTGCGAGACCTGCCGCGCCTGCGTTTCGGTACGCATCCTCGCCCAGGAATTCGTCGCCAGCCGCAACATGAAGCGCGTGCTGCAGCACAATTCCGATCTCGTCGGCCACATGCACAATGCCGAGCCTTCGACCGAACAATATTCCCTGTTCCGCAGCTATCTCGATGCCCGCCACCGCCGTGGCGGCATGTCCGATATGACGGTGCTCGACTATGCGATGATGGTCGAGGATACCCATGTCGACACCAAGGTGATCGAGTATCGGCGGCGTGGACCAGACACGTTCATCACCGGCAAGGGACAGGGCGAGCTGATCGCGGTGGCGCTCACCGACAAGATGGCCGACGGCCTGTCGATGGTCTATTCCTACTTCAATCCCGATTTCGAGGAACGGTCGCTCGGCACGTTCATGATCCTCGACCACATCGCCCGCGCCAGGGCGATGGGCCTGCCCCATGTCTATCTCGGCTACTGGGTCAACGGCTCGCGCAAGATGAATTATAAGATGCGCTTCATGCCGCAGGAGCATCTCGGCCCGAAGGGCTGGGAGCGCTACACCAACGAAGCGGTCGCGCGCTGATTACTCTTTCCCAAGTCCGGGCTTAAACATTTTCAATCGAGACGATGCTGGTCTTTCCGCTGATTGGCGGAGAGCGTGCGATTGCGCCGGTCCGCCATCCTCTCCCGAATTCATTGTGAAAGTCGCTGCATGTCGTCTCACGATACTCACACCAAAGGACTTCTGCTCACCGCATTTGGCGGGCTGACGCTGACCGTGGAC
>NZ_RZOM01000332.1:0-5643 GCF_003999175.1 Mesorhizobium sp. M7A.F.Ca.ET.027.03.2.1
GGCATCCCCCTTCCATCGCACCTAAATCGAAACGTCAGTGCCGGCAAGAGACGCAACAATGCTTCAAGACGTTGAGCATCCGGACAGCGGGAAAAAATGAAAGCTGATTTCTACGAGACGCTGGGCGTCCAAAAAGGCGCCGACGAGAAGGAGCTCAAGAGCGCTTTCCGCAAGCTTGCCATGCAGTTCCATCCCGATCGCAACCCCGGCGATCATTCCTGCGAGCACAAGTTCAAGGAAATCAACGAAGCCTACGAGACGCTGAAAGACCCGCAGAAGCGCGCGGCCTACGACCGCTTTGGCCACGCCGCCTTCGAACAGGGCGGCATGAATGGCGGCGCGCAAGGTTTTGGCGCCGGCGGTTTCGCCGATATCTTCGAGGACATTTTCGGCGACATGATGGGCGGGCGCCAGCGCCGTTCGTCGGGCGGCCGCGAACGCGGCGCCGACCTGCGCTACAACATGGAAATCACCCTGGAAGAGGCTTTTGCCGGCAAGACCGCGCAGATCCGGGTGCCGGCGTCGATCTCCTGCTCTGAATGTTCGGGCAGCGGCGCCAAGCCCGGCACCCAGCCCGTCACCTGCTCGATGTGCAACGGCCACGGTAAGGTGCGCGCCACGCAAGGTTTCTTCTCGATCGAACGGACCTGCCCGCAATGCCAGGGCCGCGGCCAGACGATCAAGGATCCGTGCCCGAAATGCGCCGGCCAGGGCCGCGTCACCGAGGAGCGTTCGCTGTCGGTCAACATCCCGGCCGGCATCGAGGACGGCACCCGCATCCGCCTTGCCAATGAGGGCGAAGCCGGCCTGCGCGGCGGGCCATCGGGCGACCTCTATATTTTCCTGGCGGTCAAACCGCACGAGTTCTTCCAACGCGACGGCGCCGACCTGTATTGCAAGGTGCCGATCTCGATGACGACGGCAGCCCTTGGCGGCTCCTTCGAGGTGACGACGCTGGACGGCACGCAGACAAAGGTCAAGGTGACCGAGGGCACGCAGAACGGGCGCCAGTTCCGTCTCAAGGGCAAGGGCATGCCTGTGCTGCGTCAGCCCAATGTCGGCGACCTCTACATCCAGACCGCGGTCGAGACGCCGCAGAACCTGACCCGCCGCCAGCGTGAGCTGCTGGAGGAGTTCGAACAGCTCTCCTCGCAGGACAATTCGCCCCAATCGAGCGGCTTTTTTGCCCGCATGAAGGATTTTTTCGAGTCCTTCGGCGAACGTTGATGCACTTTGGCCAGCCTAAGCCGATTTGCAACGCGTAAATCCTTGAATCGCGTCACCCCTTGAGACGCGACGAAAATTATCTTATCCACGACATGCGTCCGGCCGCGCCTTGCCTAGCACCGCTCAGGTGCTAAGTAACTTTGCGGGGAGCGCTGAGGAGAGCTTGCATGACACGTGGCCCTGGACTGCGGAAGGCGCTTGTCGAAAAGTTCGACGACGAACTCAAATTCTTCAAGGGCTGGATCGACAAGCCGAAGGCGGTTGGTTCGATCGTGCCCACCAGTTCGGTCACCGCGCGCAAAATGGCCTCGATCGTCAATCCTAAATCCGGCCTGCCGGTGCTTGAGGTCGGCCCCGGTACCGGCGTCATCACCCGCGCCATCCTCGCTCAGGGCGTGCGGCCCGAAAACCTCTACGCGGTCGAGTATTCCGCGGATTTCGTCCGTCATCTGCGGCGGCTCTATCCCGGCGTCAACGTCATCGAGGGCGATGCCTTCAATCTCAACGCCACGCTTGGCGACAAGAGCGGGATGATCTTCGATTCCGTCGTTTCCGGCGTGCCGCTGCTCAACTTCCCAGTCGCCCAGCGCATTGCCTATATCGAGAGCCTGCTCGACCGCATCCCGGCCGGAGGGCCGATCGTGCAGCTGACCTACGGCCCGATGTCGCCGATTCCGGCCGGCCGTGGCAATTATACGGTCAAGCATTTCGATTTCATCCTTCGCAACATCCCGCCGACCCAGCTGTGGATCTACCGCCGCGAAGCGCATTAATTTGTCGGCGCGGGGTTGTTCGCGGATCGCCAGTGCTCACCGCATACCTTGGCAATGGCGGGAACGTCCCTCGCTTCGTCATCCACGGGCGGAGCAAGGAGCGTAGCGACGCAGCGCAGACCCGAGGATCCATGCCGCGACTTCCGAGCGCCGCTACGGCGCAGAATTCTGTTCCGCTGCACTCCTGGATAGCTGTCACGGAATGGATTCCAGGGTCTCCACGACGGAGCTTCGCTCCTGCTTCGCCCAGGGATGACGAAGTTGGCGTTGATTTGCTCGGTCCTTGGCTGTACCTGTCCGGGAACAAGGGTGGCCAATGGCAGTGATCCCGAAAATCCTCGTCTTCGCCGGCTCGGTGCGCAGCGGCGCCTATAGCGGCAGGACGGCCGACGTGGCGCAGAAGGAACTTGCCATGCAAGGCGCCGAGGTGACCCGCATCTCGCTCGCCGACTATCCCTTGCCGATCCTGGACGAGGATCTGGAAAAGGAAAAGGGTGTTCCCGAAAACGCCCAGAAACTCGGCCGTCTGGTGATCGCCCATGACGGGCTGCTGATCGCCACGCCCGAATATAACGGCTCCATTCCGCCGCTGCTCAAGAACACGATCGACTGGGTGAGCCGGGTGCGCAGGGATGGCGGGCGGCCGGTGAGGCCACTTGCCGGCAAGGTCGTTGGCCTCTGTTCGTCCTCCAGCGGGCACTTTGCCGGCATCCGCTGCATCAACCATCTGCGCGCCGTGTTGGTACGTTGCCGGATGGAGGTGGTGACGCCGGAATGCTCGGTGCCCGAGGGTGGCAGCGCCTTCGACGAGGACGGCAATTTCCGTGACGAAAGACTGTACACATCGATGGAGCATCTATGCCGCACGCTGATCGAAACCTCGCGCATGCTGTCCACCCGGATAGAGACATGATTGCCAGCACCTTGCAGGCCCAATCCATGCAGGAAAGGCTGATCGTCGGCCTCGACGTGCCGACAGTGAGAGAAGCCGAGCAGGCGGTGCGCGAACTCGACGGCGTCGTCTCCTTCTACAAGATCGGCTACCAGCTTGCCTTCGCCGGCGGGCTCGATTTCGCCAGGGAACTGGCCAGCGGCGGCACCAAGGTCTTCCTCGACATGAAGCTGCTCGACATCGACCACACGGTGGCCAAGGGCGTCGAGAACATCGTCAAGATGGGTATGACCATGCTGACCATCCACGCCTACCCGAAGGCTATGCAGGCCGCCGTAGAGGCGGCCAGAGGCAGCGACCTTTGCCTGCTTGCCGTCAGCGTGCTGACCTCGATGGACGAGCAGGACATGATCGATGTCGGTTACGAGTACGACCCGCATACGCTGGTGCTCAGGCGCTCGGAACAGGCGCTGCATGCCGGCATGGGCGGCATCGTCTGCTCGGCCGCGGAGGCCGAGGCGGTGCGCCGCATCGTCGGACCCGACATGGCGGTGGTGACGCCCGGCATCCGGCCGGCGGGCAGCGATCATGGCGACCAGAAGCGCGTGGTGACGCCGGGCCAAGCGATCCGCAACGGCGCCAGCCACCTCGTCGTCGGCCGTCCGATCGTGGCGGCGGCCAACAAACGGGAAGCGGCCGAAGCCATCCTCGACGAGATGCGCTCGGCCTGAGATTTCCAAGAACAAGTTCGGAGACCAAGAAGATGCCCAAGGGATACTGGATCGCCCGTGTCGATGTGCGCGACGCGGAAGGCTACAAGGACTATGTCGCCGCCGCCAAGCCTGCCTTTGAGCGCTTCGGTGCGAAATTCCTGGCGCGCGGCGGTGAGCATGAAAAGGCCGAAGGACCCGGCCGCGCACGCAATGTCATCATCGAGTTCGAATCGCTCGCTGCGGCGCATGATTGCTACCACTCGCCGGAATACCAGCGCGCCGTCGCCATCCGCCAGAAGGTCGCCGACGGCGAGATCGTCCTGGTCGAGGGCGCCTGAGGTCCTTGCAAGCATAGTTCCGAAGAAAGTCATTCCGGTTTCACCGGAGATCATGCTCAAAATCGGATAAAGCCTGGCGGCGTTTGAAGCCCCGCAGGCCCATTTACATCTCTTTGCTCCGGCGATTTCACGGTCATCTGCCTGGCGCAGTTGCCGGGTGCGGAGCCGTGCCGACGAGCGGTCATTCAACGCGGGTCGGATTGCCGGTTGACATGCAGGTATTTACCTGCATATTGTGCCTACAACAAGGTGAGGCAGATGGACGCCGACAAGGTTTTCAAAGCGCTGGGCGATCCGACACGCAGAAGGCTGCTCGACCTTCTGTGCGAGCAGAACGGGCAGACGCTCGGTCAGCTTTGCGAAAACCTGGACATGGCCAGGCAATCCGCCACCCAGCATCTCGACCTGCTGGAGGCGGCCAATCTGGTGAGCACGGTCAAGCGCGGCCGCGAAAAGCTGCATTTCATCAATCCCGTGCCGCTGCACGAAGTCTACGAGCGCTGGGTACGGAAATTCGAACGGCAGCGGCTCAGCCTGCTGCACGACCTGAAGCAAGAACTCGAAGGAGAAGACCGATGACCAGGGAAACGACCAGCTTTGTCTATGTGACCTATATCCGCTCGACGCCGCAGAAGGTGTTCGAGGCCATAATCAAGCCCGACATCGCGAAGCACTACTGGGGCCACGAGAACGTCTCCGAATGGACGCCGGGTTCGAAATGGGAACATATCCGCGCCAATGACGAACGGACCGTAGAGCTCGTCGGCAAGGTCGTCGAGATTTCGCCGCCGACCCGCCTTGTCATCACCTGGGCGAATGCTTCGCAGGCCGACGATCCGTCGAAAACCAGCCAGGTGACGTTCGCCATCGAGGAATACGACACCATGGTGCGACTGACCGTCAGCCATGACGAACTCGAAGCCGGCAGCGGCATGGCGAAAGGCGTCAGCCAAGGCTGGCCGGCGGTGCTGTCGAGCCTGAAATCCTTCCTCGAAACCGGCAGAGGCATCGACATTTTCGCCAAGCCGAAATCGGCCTGATGCTGCGACCTCAAGCAGAATCAGGCCCGTGGAGAATGACAATGACCAAGCGTTATACCGGCGGCTGCGCATGCGGCGCGATCCGCTACGAAACCAATGACGAGCCGATCTTCCAGAACCACTGCCAGTGCAGCGATTGCCAGAAGCGCTCAGGCACCGGCCACGGATCCTACCTGACCTTCGGCCAACGTGCCGATATGGCCATCACCGGGGAGGTGAGCACCTGGCGCGTGGGGGGCGCCAGCGGCAACGAAAAAATCCACACCTTCTGTCCAACCTGCGGAACGCCGGTCTTTCTGATACCCGTCGCCATGCCCGAGCTGATAGTGGTCCACGCGGCCAGCCTCGACGATCCCGAACAGTTCAGCCCGCAGATGGTGACCTACACGAGCCACGGCCATGCCTGGGACAAGATGGATCCGTCCTTGCAGGCGGTCGAGCGAATGCCGTAGTGGAACGCGTCCGCCGGTCGGCCCGCGATCTGCCGTCGCGCCTTCAGGCGCGATGCTCTTGGTCGATCAGCCGGCTCGCCGCTGTCTTGGCCATGGCGTCGGCCAGCTCAAGACCCCATTGCTGGCGGCAATAGGCGCGAAAATCGAAGCAGGGCAGGCCGGGGCAGACCTCGAACTCGATGAGGTGAACGGTATCGTCGGCCTCGAC
>NZ_RZOM01000333.1:0-5635 GCF_003999175.1 Mesorhizobium sp. M7A.F.Ca.ET.027.03.2.1
CAGCAGTGCCGCGCCATCCTCCGCATCCAGCCCTTCCGCCATGGCGGCGCCGAAGTCGAAACGGTCCAGCGATTTGGGATAGGGCTTGGTGAGATAGGGGTGCTGCAGCAGCTTGGCCAGCCGCGCCTCGTCCACCTTGCCCGCACCGCCGAGCGCGCCGTCGCGGTCCATCTCGCCGAGCCCCTTCGACTTGATGAAATCGTTCAGCGGCGCGTTGGCGGGGCCGGTGTCGAAGGCAACGACATTGTCGGCGCCATCCCACCAGGTGATGTTGGCGACGCCGCCGAGATTGAGCACCGCCACCTCGCCATTGGCGCCGGCGCCGCGCATCAGCGCGGTGTGATAGACCGCGGCCAGCGGCGCGCCTTGCCCCCCGGCGCGCATGTCGGCCGAGCGGAAATCGTAAGCGACCTTGGTACCCAATATGGCATGCATCAGCTCACCATCGCCGAGTTGCCTTGTCTGGCCCAGCCGTCCAGCCTGCGGCGCACGATGCAGCACGGTCTGGCCGTGAAAACCGATGACGCCGATATCGGCCATCGTCACGCCATAGCCTTCGACCAACTCCTTGACGGCTGCTGACTGGGCACGCGTCAAGGCTTCCTCCGCGGTGCGGAAGATCGCCGGCTCCGGCCCGACAAAGTTCCACGCCCGCGCCTCCGTCAGCGTCTCTTCCAGCAGGGAGCGGATCGACGGAGGATAGGGCATCAGCCGGTAGGTGCCGAAATCCTCGATACGTTCGCCGTCGGTCTTGATCAGCGCGACGTCGATGTTGCCGTCCAGCACCGTGCCGGTCATCAGGCCGACGGCCCAGATTGGTTCCATAGTCGTTTCCTTGTTGAGCATGATCTTTTCCGAAAACCGTTTCCCACTTTTCGGGACCACGCTCCAGTCCCATTGATGAGATCGCCGACAGCTTTGCGAAACCTGACGATTCTACCGTCAAAATATTGGTCTAATGAATCCGGGCAGCGGGCAAGGTCCAAGCCTTGCCCCTTTCGAAGTGGCGGTCTCGGTGCTGAAGGCCGAGCGGCTTTCGTAGCGCCACAGGCGATGTTGGACCGCGCAACGTCGTTTCTGCAGCCCGTCTGGTTCAACAGCCACCGAGATGCCACCTCTTGCCTGCCGGCCGCGAAGGCGCGACCTTGCCTGATCTGGCGAAACGCTTCCGCCGAAATCCGCAAGGAGAGAAAAATCATGACCTCATCCGATGTGGCCGTTATTGCAGGCGCGGGCGCTGGTCTGAGCGCCTCGCTTGCGCGCCTTCTCACCCGGGAAGGCTTTCGCGTGGTTCTGGCCGCCCGCAACGTCGAGAAGCTCAGCGCTCTGATCGACGAAACCGGTGCTCTGGCCGTTGAGACGGATGTCGCCGACGCTGCGTCCGTCGCCAGGCTGTTCGACACCGCCGACAAGGCCGGCACGCTGGCGCTCCTGGTGTTCAACGCCAGCGCACGCACCCGCGGCCCGATCGCCCAGCTCGATGCGGAAGCGGTCAAACAGGCATTGCTGGTCGGCGCCTATGGCGGCTTCCTGGTCGGCCAGCAGGCGGCGCGCCGGCTGCTTGTCCGGGGATCCGGTTCGATCCTGTTCACCGGCGCCACTGCCAGTGTGAAGGGCTTTCCCGGCTCGGCCGGCTTTGCCATGCCGAAATTCGGCCTGCGCGGCCTGGCGCAGTCCATGGCCCGCGAACTCGCCCCGCAGAACATCCACGTCGTCCATTTCATTATCGACGGCCAGATCGCGCCGCCCGGACAGGCAGCCGATCCCGACCGGCCGGACCGCCGCCTGTCGCCGGATGCCATCGCCGAGGCCTATCTCACAACCCATCGCCAGCATCGCAGCGCCTGGAGCTCGGAGCTTGAGTTACGGCCCTGGATTGAGACGTTTTGACAACCCACCTGATCGCCCGGCGGGAAGCAACGCGATCCTTCCGCTTTTCCTAATATATTAGGCAATGCTGATATTTTGTGGCGCTGAGCTGCTTATCCAATACATAAAAAGGCACAGTGTAATATATACGTTTGTTTAACGCGGGTTGTGCATGTTGCAGCTTTCCCGGGTTAATTGAGAACGCGCATGTCGGTTACACGTCGTACACTGCTTGCGGCCGGGAGCGGCGGGTTGCTGATCTCGCAAGCCCGCGCAGCCAGCACTCCGGGACAGCAGGCGGAGAACGCCCCTCAACCTATCGCGAGCGGCGATGCATTGCGCATCGCAATGCCGGCCTTCGCTTCCAATCCGTTCTTTCCGGCCGACGGATCGGGGGACGATGGCATAGACATGGAGTTGGCCCACGGCATCGCCGCGGCGCTTGGCGTCGAGCCGGTATTCGACCGATCCGCCGCAACGTTCGACGATATCGTCAGTCAGGTCAGTTCCGGACAGGCCGACATGGCGATTGGCAAGCTCAGCCGGACGCTTCAGCGCGGCCGGTCGATCATCTATTCCCGCCCCTACGCCATGCTGCGGCAAGGGCTGATCGCCAACCGCCTCAACCTGGCGCGTATCGCGCAAGGCAAACCGGCCGAACAGATCGTCCGTGATTTCTCAGGCGATCTTGGCGTGATCGAGGGCTCTTCATTCGCCACCTATGCGGCCACGACCTTCCCGCATGCGCAAATCCACCGCCTGGCAAGCTGGGATCTGATCATCGATGCGATCCGAAACGGGACGATCGACATGGCCTATCGCGATGATTTCGAGATCAAGAAGCTGATGGTCGACGATCCGTCGATGACGGTCGTCGCGCGCTCGATCACGCTGACCGACAAGGTCGATACGATCGCAGTCGGCGTGCGGCCCGACAATCCGCACCTCGCGGCCTTTGTCGATCTCTATCTCGATCTCGCGCGGGGTCAGCAGATTCTCAACACGGATGAGATCATCGCCCGCTATCGCCTGGGGAGCAAAGCCTGACATGGCCATCTCCGAGGTAGCCGGACCCCTGCCTTTCGACTGGCGCCTCGCGGCAAGCCGCATCCTGCGCTCGCCCGTGACGACGATTGTGATGATTGCTGCAGGGATACTGTGCGGCCTCTATTATCCAGACTTCGCCCATGCGATCAGCCCTGTCGCACAGCTCTACCTGAATTTCCTCAAGATGGTCGTCCTGCCCTATTTGGTCTCGTCGGTCATCTTCTCCATCACGGCAATGGTTCAGGATCCCAAATCGGTCCGCTACCTCGGCAAGGTGGGTATGGCCGTTCTGGTCGTGTCGTTCCTGAGCGTGCTGGTGAGCGGCACCTTGTCGTTGATCCTGCAGCCGGGCCAGATCGAGAATCCGCAGTCGCGCATCGAGCTTGGCGAGTTCATAAATTCGCAAGGCAGCGTGTCCACCGATCTCGCCTTCCCGTTCCAGCCGCCGCCCTCCAATGGGGATCCCAATGGCGGGCACTCGATTCTGCTCGACCTGGTGCCGAACAACGTCTTCAACGCGCTTGCCTCGGGCCAGACCATCCAGGTTTTGCTGTTCTGCCTGCTTTTCGGGCTCGCGATGGGGAAGATTCCCCAGCCCACGTCCATGAGCCTGACCCAAGCGCTCAACGCGGTCTACCGGGCCTGCACGGTGCTCACCAACTGGTTCATCTGGGGGTTGCCCTTTGCAACCTTCATCCTGATCGCGGACCAGACCGCGTCGACCGGAACCAAGCCGCTCACGCTGATGGGCGGTTACCTGCTGGTGATGGGCCTTTCCTGCCTCATATTCGTTGCCGGGGCTTTTGCCATTATCGCCATCCGGTCGCGACGAAGCTACTGGACCACGATCAAGACCTGCCAACCCCTTCTCATGGTGGCCATCACCACACGCTCTACGGTTGCCTCGCTGCCTTGGGTCATCAACCTTTTGAGCGAGCGCCTGCGGTTCAGCCTGGTGGTGGTCGAACTGCTCGTGCCGCTGCAGGCGGCATTGCTGCGCACTGGCCCGGCGCTGCTCTACACTTCGGGTGCGCTGTTCATCGCCCAGCTTTACGGCCACCAGCTTGCAGTCTCGGACCTCGTGCTCGTCGGCATCATCTCAGCGCTTCTCGCGCTCACCACCGGCGGCATGGGTAGCCTGCTCATCCTGTCCCAGATGTCCATCGTGTGCGGCTACCTGAAGCTTCCCTTCGAGGCGGCGTTCGTCCTGTTCGTCGCGGTGGATGCAGCCGTCGACACGTTCATGACGCTGGCCAGCGTCTGCACCGTCGCGGCGAGCACGGCAATGATCGCTCCCAGCCACAGGGAGACGACGCAGCCTGACGTCGCCTCGGACCAGCTCGAAGCCGAGCCTGTCAGATGATCGACGACAGCATCCGTCCCCAGCTCGGCATTATCGGCGGTCTTGGGCCGCTTGCTTCGGCTGATTTCTACTTCAAGCTGACCCGGATGACCCAGGCGCTCAGAGACAACGAACATGTGCCTGCCGTGATTCTCAGTGTCCCGCAGCTGCCCGACAGGACCGAAGCGATCCTTGCCGGCCATGATGGGCCGCTGGCGCCTTTGAAAGCCGCGGTCGCGACGCTCAATGCGCTCGGCGTCGCCCGCATCGCGATGCCGTGCAACACCGCCCACCATTGGTACGGCCAACTGGCGGCGAATTCGCGCGCGGAAATCATCCATATCGGAGATGCTGTGGTGACGGAGACGCGTCGCAGCCTGGATCAGGGCCGGGTTGCTGTTCTCGCCACCCAAGGCACGCTGGTCTCCGGCTTCTATCAGGACAGGATGTCGGCGGCGGGATTTGAGCTCTGCCTTCCCGCGAACACCGAGTTTCAAGCCTGCGTCGACAGCGCGATCAGCCTCGTCAAGGCAGGTTCGATCGCGGATGCGGCGGTTGAAACCGAGCGCGCGCTCGACATCGCGCAAGCGGCCGGCGCCGATGCAGCCCTGCTCGGCTGCACCGAACTGTCGGTGGTGGCCGCCAGCCTCAACGATATCAATGGATTGGTCGTCATCGACAGCAATGCGGCCTTGGCGCGAGCCTGTCTGACACGGTTGGGCTTCGGTGCCCAGGAAGCCCGCGGCCTGCCGACCGTATCACGGCTGCCGGAACGTGACCGATCGATGCGCGCCAGCTTGGCCGCACTGGCCTAGCCCTTTGGATAGAACCTCATAGCATTTCGGAACCCGTCAGCCCTGGCGCGGCACGCCCTTGGCAAGCAGGTAGACGAGATACGGCCCGCCAAGCAGCGAAGCGAACAGGCCGGCAGGCAGTTCGTAGGGAAAGGCCGCCATGCGCGACAGCCAGTCCGATACGATCATCAGCAAGGCACCCAGAACCATCGCTCCGGCGAGATGGACGCGTGCGCGCGAAAAGCCGACCAGCCGGGCAAGGTGTGGCGCGATCAGGCCGACGAAGCTCAACGGTCCGACGACCATGGCGGCCAGCGCGGTCAGGAGCGCGGCAACGACGATCAGCATCAATCGTCCGCCAGCGACCGGCACGCCCAGCCCGCGTGCGCTGTCGGACCCGAGCGGCAGGATGTCCAGCCAGCGCGCGGCGAGGAACAGCGGCAGCGTCAGCGGCAACAGGCAAGCGAGTGCTAGCCCTGCATCGAGCGCCGTCGCCTGGCCGGTCGAGCCGCTCAGCCAGCGCAACAGAATGTAGGACTGTGCATTGCCCATGGCGATCGTCGCGGTGATCGCAGCGCTGCAC
>NZ_RZOM01000334.1:0-5632 GCF_003999175.1 Mesorhizobium sp. M7A.F.Ca.ET.027.03.2.1
CCACGGCGTCGAAAAGATCCTGACGCTGCGCGTCGGCGACGCGACACTGCGTGCCACCGTGCCGGCCAGGACCGACGTCGCCATCGAGCAGGCGGTGCGCTTTGCCTGGAACCCCGACAAGGTGGTGCTGTTCGACAAGGGCAGCGGCGTCAGCTTGCGACACGCCTCATAAAGCGCGTCGCGCTGAAACGGATTCATGCGACGCGCTTTAGGTCTTTGTTTTTGTGCATGTCGTTCTCCCAAAACCGAGGTCACTTTTGGGCGACATGCGTGAGGCCGCATCCCAGCCTATTTCTGGAAGTAGGTTTCGTAGGGCGTGTCGTTGATCAGCAGGATCACGCATTCCGTGTCGGAGACGCAGGCGTCGTCATGCATCTCATTGGCTTTCTGGGTCCAGTAGGATCCAGGAGGCAGTTCGACCTTGGTCGCCTCGCCGCCATCCATCTGCCAGTGCGCCCACAGCCCCTTTATAACCACCGCACGATAATCCGCGGTGTGCGCATGGACCGGTGCACGCCAGTTGCCGGGAACCTTCAGCAACGTGCCTGCCGGACCCTTGGCCCGCTCGCCCCACAATGGGCCAAGACGATGCGGCTGGTCGGGTACTTCCGCCACATAGGGGATCTTGTCGGCCGGCAGGTAGCTGTCCTCGAGGGCAAAGGCGCGCCCGGGAACCGCAAGCATGACGGCGAGTGCGATGACCTTCAGATGATTTGGCATGGTTCTCCTCTTCGGACCGACTGGACGCCGGCCGCTGGCTGCCTGGTTATGGCAAGCTATTGCATGCGGGTGGCCCGGCAATGGCATTGCGTCCGGAAGGCTTGGCAATTCATCCAGACCCGGCAATTCATCCAGACCCTGCGATCCATGGCCGCGGATCCGGGATCGTCTCAGCGGTTTTCGGAGGTGCCGTCGACGGTGCGCAGGTGGCTGGGCGCGATGCCTATGATGCGCTTGAACGCCCGGCTGAACGACGCTTCGGAATCGTAACCCAGTCTGGCGGCGACCACCGAAACCCGCATCCGATCGTCGATCAGCCATTGCCGCGCCTGGTGCATGCGTATCCGGGCGACATATCTCGCCGGTGTTTCGCCAACGACGGCCGTGAAGCGTTCGGCGAAGGCCGATCGCGAGGCGCCCATTTCGCGCGCCAGCGCTTCGACAGTCCAGTTCCTGTCGGGCTGCAGATGAATGGCGGCAAGTACGCGGCCGATGTCGCGATCCCTGATCGCCGCGATCCAGCCTCTGGTGTCGCCGCCGCTGTTTTCCACCCATGAACGGATGATGCTTGCAGCCAGTACGTCGGCCAGCCGCGCCAGCATGCCGCCGGAACCGGCGCGGTTCATGGTGATCTCGCCGGCCATGGCTTGCAGCAGATGCGGAATACCTGGCTCGCCAGTCATCAATTCCTTGGCGCGCATCATGTCCGGCATCATGCCCAGCAAGGGGTGCGATCCGTCCAGGTTGAAGTGCATGCTGCCGCAAAACAGCAAGATTTTCGGGCCGTGGCCGCCATTGGAGACATTGAAGACATTGTCCTGCAAAGGCTCGACAGTGTAGCTTTCGATCGGCACGGCAGGAATGCCAGGCGCGCTGGCAACGACATGCTCGGCGCCGCGCGGCAAGAGCAACGCATCGCCGGGTGTCAGCTCAATCCATTCTCCGGCTGGCGAGAACAGCCAGCATCCGCGGCGGCCAATGAAGTGAAACCGTGCTGCCTTCTGGGCAGGAAACAACACCGCCCATGGCTCCGAAAGTTCGCAGCGGCCATAGTCGACGCCATCAAGCCGCAATCCGCGCAAGATGTCGGTGAGCGGACCCTCCGAGGCCGGCAAGGCAGTCTTGGGCGAGGTGAAAACCATGCGGATTTTTCTGAAGCAGTTCATCGTTTAACGGAAACGTTGAACCGCTCTATCTCTTTGTTTTGACGCAATTCCGGACGGAAAAACCGCTTCACACTTTTCCTGGAATTGCTTTAGCCTGGAATTACCAGTCCGTCACGGCCTCCATGCGTCGGCTCAGGGCAACGAATTCGGGCCAACAGGTTCCTTCGGAGCTTTCGCCAGGCGTAGGGACGGAGCATCAAACGAAAAACCCGCCTGTGCGGCGGGTCACTGGCGCAAATCAGCACCATAGACAGAAATGTAGCATAGCTGAGGTCACCGAGT
This sequence comes from Mesorhizobium sp. M7A.F.Ca.ET.027.03.2.1, assembly GCF_003999175.1. Taxonomy (NCBI): domain Bacteria; kingdom Pseudomonadati; phylum Pseudomonadota; class Alphaproteobacteria; order Hyphomicrobiales; family Phyllobacteriaceae; genus Mesorhizobium; species Mesorhizobium sp. M7A.F.Ca.ET.027.03.2.1. Next base: position 2,169 of record NZ_RZOM01000334.1, read on the forward strand.
CAAGAAAAAATTCCTATCACGAAAAGCCGGCACAAAAGCTGCCGGGACCGCCGAACTGGCTGCTGCCTTTGGCAAGCTGAGTTCGAAACCCTGTGCGTCAGCTGGCCTGGCGGATATCGGCCTGTTCCTCGCCCCGGAGATGGCTGCGCGCCAAGCCGATGACGCGCTTGAAGGCGCGGCTGAAGGCGGCATCGGATTCATATCCGAGACGCCAAGAACCATCACGGTTTTCGGGCCGGCGCCGTTGTGATGGCAGCGACGAAGCGGTTCAGGCTGTCCTCGACATAGGCGGCCACTTCGATCGCCGGGTCAAAGCTCCACCACAGCAACGAGCCTTGCCAATGCGAGGCCATCAGCAGGCCGATGTCGCGTGGCGGGTTGGGCGTCTTGGCAAAACAGGCTGCAAGTGTGTCGCACAGGAACGCCTTCCAGGCCGCACCCCGCGCCCTGAGCACGGGATCGCGCAGATCCTCGCGTAGGACAAGCAGGCCTTCGGCATAGGATTCGATGCCGCCATAGAATTGCGACAGCGCCACCAGCAACGCGACCGCACCGGTGGGGGTTCTGGGAACGGTGGCTGCCAGCTTTCTGGTGTTCTCGTCGAGACCGTCCCAGGCGTGCAGCAAAGTGCGCTGTTTCAACTGCGCCTTGTTCTTGAAGCGCTGCACCAGCGTTGCACCGGAGAGACCGCAGGCCTTTGCCAGACGCTCGAAGGTGAGTGCTTCGGGACCATGCTCGTGGATTAGCCGGTGCGCGGTCTCCAGCACCTGCTCGTCGGACTGGGTTTTTGGCCGTGTCATCTTGACATCCCGATATAACCGAATGATCATTTATATATATGGCGCGAACAGCACAAGCCAGCCTTGTCTGATCGATGAGTCCGTTTTTGGGAGAGTTCAATGACGCTGCAAGGGAAAGTTGCTCTGGTCGCCGGCGGGACGCGCGGCGCCGGACGGGGCATAGCGATCGAACTCGGCGCAGCCGGCGCCACCGTCTATGTCACCGGGCGCAGCACGCGCGCCCAGCAATCCGAATATGCCCGGCCCGAAACCATCGAGGAAACAGCGGAACTGGTCTCGGCGAACGGAGGCAAGGGCATCGCCGTTCAGGTCGATCATCTGGTGGCCGACGATGTGCGCAAACTGGTCGAGCGCATCCGCACCGAACAAGGCCGGCTCGACATACTGGTGAATGACATCTGGGGTGGCGAGAAACTGTTCGAGTGGGACAAACCGGTCTGGGACCACAATCTGGACAACGGCCTGCGCATGCTGCGGCTCGGCATCGACACGCATCTGATCACCGCGCACCATGCGCTGCCGCTGTTGATCGAACGTCCGGGCGGGCTGCTCGTCGAGGTCACAGACGGCACGGCCGAATACAATGCCGATCACTACCGGCTGTCGCCATTCTACGATCTCGCCAAGGTCGCGGTGACGCGCATGGCATGGGCGCATGCCCAGGATCTCGCAAAACACGACGCAACGTCCGTGTCGCTGACGCCCGGCTGGCTGCGTTCGGAGATGATGCTGGAAGCCTTTGGCGTGAGCGAGGGCAATTGGCGCGACGCCACCACTGAGGTGCCGCATTTCGTCATTTCCGAGACGCCACGTTTCGTCGGCCGCGCCGTTGCGGCTTTGGCGGCGGATCCGGACCGCTCGCGCTGGAACGGACAGTCGCTGTCCAGCGGCGGGCTGGCGCAGGTCTACGGCTTTACCGACCTCGACGGCTCACGGCCCGACGCCTGGCGTTATGTTCCCGAGGTTCAGGATGCCGGCAAGCCCGCCGATGCGACGGGCTATCGATAGGTAATTGGTTCCTGCGCAATTCCGGACGGAAAACCGCTGCGCAGTTTTCCTGGAATTGCGTCAGGCGGACCGCCCGTCGAAATCGAAGACCGACAGCGTCGAAGGATCGAGATCGGCCACGCAGTTAATGTTGATATAGGCGCTGCGTTCACGGCCCTCGCGGACATCCTCCGCAAAGGGATGGATGCCGCAAGCCCGGCAGAACCGGTGCGCGATGGCATGGTTGCCGAATGTGTAAGTGCCCAAATCGTCGCCCCAGGCCAGGACCCGCAAGGTCTCATGCGGGATGGCACACAGCAGGGCGCTCTTGCGCGTGCAGATCGAACAATTGCACCTGATGGCACCGGTCAGTTCGGCCTTGAATTCGAAGGCCACCTTGCCGCAGTGGCAGCTTCCTTTGTAGAGCATCGGGTTTTTCCTCGTATTCGACAGGGTGCAAAACTGCCTGCGCCGGGTTAAGTCTGGGCAAGCCATGCACTGGCCGCACCCCCCTTAAGACGTTCAAGGCGTCCGGAGTCCGACACCGAAAATGCAATCCGTTCGTGATCATCTGGAAATCATTCTTGCGCGCCTCGCCGCCCGTGCCGGCGAAGAGCACGTGTTCACGAAACTCTATGCCGAAGCCGCACGGGCCGCGGCTGATGCCAGCGATGCCCGCAAGCGGGCAAGTGTGACGCTAGGGCCGCTCGACGGCACCATCGTCTCGATCAAGGACCTGTTCGATGTCGCCGGCGAGCCGACCACGGCCGGTTCGCTGATGCGCAAGACCGCGGCGCCCGCCCAAAGCGACGCGGCAATCGTCAGCCGGCTGCGGCAGGCCGGCGCGGTCATCATCGGCAAGACCAACATGACCGAATTCGCCTTCACCGCGATCGGCGACAACAGACATTTCGGCACGCCTGGCAATGCCGTGGACGCCAGCCGCATTCCGGGCGGTTCTTCCTCGGGCGCCGGCGTTTCCATCGGCGAGGCGACGAGCGAAATATCGATCGGTTCCGATACCGGCGGTTCGATACGCATACCGGCTTCACTCAACGGTGTCGTCGGCTTCAAGCCGACAGCGCGACGCGTGCCGCTCGCCGGCGCGTTCCCACTGTCCGCCACGCTGGACTCGATCGGGCCGCTTGCCCGAACCGTCGCCCAATGTGCCGCCGCCGACGCCGTGATGGCCGGCGAGGTGCCGACCGCGCTGATGCCGATTGCCCTTGCAGGGCTTCACATAGGCATTCCGCGCGGCGTCCTTTTCGAAGAGACGGAAGACGAGGTGGCGACCGCGTTCGACCGCTGCCTTGGCAAGATCGAGCAGACAGGCGCGCGGATCGCCGACCTGTCGATCGACGATCTGCTTGCCGATTTGCGCGCGGCGACCAAGCGTGGCTCGATCGCTGCGATGGAAGGGGCCGAAGTGCATGCCGACTGGCTGGCGACAGGAGCGTCGGTGCCGGTCGACCCGCATGTCAGCGGACCTTTGTCGCGGGCGGCAATGCTGCCGACGCCTGTCTACATCAGGGCAATGCGTCGTCGCGCAGCACTTGCCGCCGCCATGGACGAGCGGCTGGCATCGGTCGATGTGCTGGCTCTGCCGACCACGCCGGTGACGGCGCCGACCATCGTCTCGATGGCTGACGACGCCGAGCTGCGCGACCGCACCGAGGG
>NZ_RZOM01000335.1:0-5607 GCF_003999175.1 Mesorhizobium sp. M7A.F.Ca.ET.027.03.2.1
GCCATACGCGGGTCTCCTCCCTCATTGCCTTCTCAGTCGCGGTCATGGTCGGCAGCGAACCCGTTGCCGGAGCCGATCGGGTGACGGGTTTCCTCGATCGGATCGATCCGGAAAAGCGTGAAAATTGAGTCTTTCCAACTTGTATATGCATGTATGTATTTTAGCCTTGACATCCGCTCCCGCTGACGCTGAAATATCCTCGCACTTCACCATGAAGTGGCAGGTAAGACGCCGAGGCACAGTGCCGCAAGAGCAGAAACCCGCAGTCTCACCAGACCGGCTGCCTGGGTTAGAAAAAGCGGTCTGATCATCAAGGGGAACAAAGATGATGCGTAACCTAACAGGACAATTTCGCGCGCTCGTGATGGCCGCCGCCATCGGGCTGGCCACCGCCCCGGCAGCCTACGCAGCCGACGCGGCCATTCCCACCACGCCCGAGGCAGGAGCGTTCAAGATCGGCATCGAGCCCTGGCTTGGCTATGGCCAATGGCATGTCGCCGAGGCCAAGGGCCTGTTCAAGACAAACGGGCTGAGCGACGTCCAGATCGTCAACTTCGCTGAGGACAAGGACATCAATGCAGCACTTGCAAGCGGCCAGCTCGACGCCGCCAACATCGCCACCCACACGGCGATGGGCATGGTCGCGGCCGGCCTTCCGGTGAAGATCGTGCTGCTGCTCGACGTCTCCATGACCGCCGACGCCATCATCGCCGGCAAGGACGTCACCTCCATCGCGGACCTCAAGGGCAAGCAGGTGGCCTTCGAGGAAGGCACGACGAGCGACATCCTGCTCAAATACGCGCTCGCCAGGAACGGCATGTCGATCGACGATGTGAAGCCGGTTCCGATGCCGGCGTCCGACGCCGGCAGCGCCTTGATCGCCGGCCAGGTGCCGGTCGCGGTGACCTATGAACCGTACCTCACCGTCGCCATGGCGCAGAACAAGGACCTCAAGCTGCTGTTCACCGCCGGCGAGGATCCCGGCCTGATCAGCGACGTGCTGGTGGTGCGTGACGAGGTGATCAAGTCGCGGCCCGGCCAGGTGCTGGCCATGATCAAGAGCTGGGACGCGGCGCTCAAGGACTACAATGCCGACACGCCCGGTGGACGCGCCATCATCGCCAAGGCCGTCGGTTCGGACGTCAAGGACCTCAACACCGCCTTTGACGGCGTACGCTACTACTCACTCGCCGAAAACAAGACGGCGCTGACAGGCGACTTCACCACCAAGACCTTCGCCGATGTCGAAGCCGCCGCCAAGAACGCCAAGCTGCTGCAGGCCGATGTGACGCCGGAGCAGATGATCGACCCGGCCTTCGTCAAGGCAGCGGAATGACCAAGGCCGGATCGCGGTGGTGACACAGATGCCCCGGGAGCGACCGGCGGCAGGACCGGTCGCGAAACCGGCGAGGCGCCGCCGATCCTCCGGGATCGGCGTGCCCATCGCCAGGTCGCGCTTCCTGATCATCGCGGTGGCCGTGTTCGTCGGGCTCGGCCTTGCCTGGTGGGCGGCGACCGGACTGGGGTTGGTAAAGCCGATCTTCCTGCCGTCGCCGGGCAGCGTAGCTATGCAGATCGCCAAGCTCGCGACCGACGGCACGTTGTGGCTGGACCTCAAAGCCTCGATGTATCGTATCTCCATCGGCTTCCTCATCGCCTCGGCACTGTCGATACCGATCGGCGTGCTGATCGGCAGTTTCCGGTCCTGGGAAGCGGCCATCGAGCCGCTGGTTGATTTCATCCGCTACATGCCGGTCGTAGCCTTCGTGCCGCTCTCCATCCTGTGGGCGGGCACCGGCGATTCGCAGAAGTTCCTGATCATCTTCATCGGCACCTTCTTCCAGCAGGTGCTGATGATCATGGACAATGTGAAACGGGTTCCAGCCGATTTCATTGGCCTTGGGCGTACACTCGGCTTGCCGGATCGCAAGATCCTGACGCGCATCGTCGTTCCCAGCGCCTTGCCGGGCATCTGGGATACGCTGCGCATCAGCCTGGGCTGGGCATGGACCTGGCTGGTGCTGGCCGAACTTGTCGCCGCGACTTCGGGGCTCGGCTATCGCATCACCGTGTCGCAGCGGTATTTCCAGACCAACACGATCATCGGCTACATCCTGCTGCTTGGCCTGCTCGGCCTCATCACCGACCAGGTGATGAAGGCGCTGGAAAAGGTGCTGTTCAAGCAAGAGGGCCGCTCGCAATGAGGTCCAGCCGATGAGCCCCCCCAAATTGCGGATCGCCGGCCTCCACAAGAGCTTCGGCACCGGCGAGCGGCGCACGGAAGTGCTGCGCGACATCAATCTCGATCTTGCCGACAACGAGTTTGTCTCCCTGGTCGGCACGTCGGGCTGCGGCAAGAGCACGCTGCTGTCGATCGTGGCCGGACTGCAGGACTTCGACGCCGGCGATCTCAGCATCGATGGCGCGCCGATCCTGCAGCCGGGTCTCGACCGTGGCGTCGTCTTCCAGTCTTACACGCTGCTTCCCTGGCTGACGGCGCGGCAGAACATCGAATTTGCCCTCAAGGCCGCCGGTTACGATCGCCCGACCTGCCGCAGGATCGCGCTGGAGCATCTCGAACTCGTCAAGCTGTCCGACAGCGCCGACCGCTATCCGGCCGAACTCTCGGGCGGCATGAAACAGCGCGTCGCCATTGCGCGCGCGCTTTCCTACCGGCCCAAGATGCTGTTGATGGACGAGCCCTTCGGCGCGCTCGATGCCTTGACCCGGCATCAGATGCAGGAACTGCTGACCCAGATCTGGGAGGAACACAGGTTGACCGTCCTGTTTGTCACTCATGATGTGGAGGAGGCCGTCTATCTGTCGGACCGCATCGTCGTCATGGGGATCGGCCCGGGACGCATCACGCAGACCTTCAACGTCGATATCGAGCGCCCGCGCCGCGAAGAGGTGATGGAAAGCCCTGCATTCATGGACCTGCAGCGCGGCGTGCACAAGGCCATCCGCGAAGGTTCAAAACGCCCCGAAATGGCGTAGGCGCCTGTGGTCATCAGTAGGCCCAATCACGTCGCTTTGCCGACCGCCGCATCCAACTCCAGCTCGCCTTCGGAAATATCGTCGAACGAGGCGTAGTTCATGTTGTAGAGGCGGGCGTAGAGGCCTTTTCGGCCCATCAATTGGTCGTGGTTGCCGCTTTCGACGATCTCGCCGTTCTGCAGTACGATGATGCGGTCGGCGCCGCGGATGGTGGCAAGACGGTGGGCGATGACCAGCCCGGTGCGGCCTTCCAGCAGCGTGATCAGCGCCTTCTGGATCAGCATTTCGGTGTAGGAATCGATGCTGGCCGTGGCTTCGTCGAGCACCAGGATCTTGGCGTCGGCCACCAGTGCACGCGCAAAGCTGATCAGCTGGCGCTGGCCCAGCGAGAGATTGCCGCCGCGCTGCTCGAGTTCGGTATCGTAGCCATCTGGCAGGTTCTCGATGAAATCGTGCGCGCCGACGGCTTGTGCGGCGCGCACCACCTCCTCGCGGCTGGCTGATGTCTTGTGGTAGCGGATGTTTTCCAGCACCGAGCCGGAGAACAGGAACGGCTCCTGCAGCACCATCGCCACCTGATCGCCGAGCGAATCCTGGGTCAGGTCACGCACATCATGGCCGCCGACCAGAACCTCGCCCGACCAGACATCGTAAAAGCGGTGCACCAGCGCCATCGAGCTCGACTTGCCCGACCCGGTCGGGCCGACCAGGGCCACGGTCTCGCCCGGATTGACGCGAAACGAGATGTTCTTCAGCACCGGCTGGTTCGGCCTATAGCCGAAGGTGACGTTCCTGAACTCGACCGAGCCGTCCATGTCGCGCGACAGCGCGATAGCACCGTCCTTGTCGCTGACGTCGACCGGCACGTCGAGCACTTCGGAGATGCGCTGGCCCGAAGCCATGGCGCGCTGCATGACGCTGTATTGCATGGTCAGCGAGCGGATCGGGTCGAAGAAGCGCTGGATGTAGAACAGGAACGCCACCATGACGCCGATGTCGAGGCTGTGCGACAGCACCATCGAACCGCCGACGACGATGACGGTCGCCATGGCGATGCCGGTCAGCGTGTCGACGATCGGCACCATCACCTGCGCGTATTTCGCCGAGGTCAGATGGGCATTGAGATTGGCCAGCACCTTCTCGTCGTAGAGGTCGAAATTGACGTGCTGGCGCTCCAGGCTCTGCACCGTGCGCACGCCATGGATGCCTTCGGCCAGCGCGCCATTGGCGATCGAGTTGGTTTCGTGCGCGGCCATGAAGGCGACCTTGGCGCGCGGCAGCCAGAACAGGCGCACGATGAACAGCACCGGCATGGTCGACAGCGTCAGCAGGCCGAGCCGGAAATCCAGCCACAAAAGCACGCTGACGATGCCGAACAGCAGCACGATGTCGCCCACCGACATGACCGACGTTTCGAGGAATTCCTGCATCGAATTGACGTCGCCCTGCAGGCGCGACATCAGCCGCCCGACCTCGGTCTTGTCCATGAAGCTCAGCGAGACACGCTGCAGATGGCTGAACATGGCGCGGCGCAAATCGGAGAGCACGTTCTCGGCCACCTTGCCGACGACGCTTTCCTGCACATAGCTTGCGGCATAGTTGATCAGGATGATGACGGTGAAAGTGATGATCGCTGCGATCATCACCGATTGATCGAGCTTGCCTGCCGTCATGCCGTGGTCGATGGCGTAGCGGATGACCAGCGGGATCGCCAACTGCGTCAGCGTGAACACAAGCACCGCGGCGACCGAGATGAAGATCCGGCTCTGATACGGTTTCACGAAGCTCCAGATGCGCCTGACGATGCGCGGGTCGTAGGCTTTGCCGAAAACCTCTTCGTCGTCGCGGTGCGAGCCTACGACCGCCTTCGTCGGCCGGCCGTTGGTGTCTTCCTTGTCGTCGTCGCTCTGTGTCGACATCACGCGGCTCCCATGGCCGCAGGCCGGTCGTCTTCCGGCCGCAGCTGCAGGTCGTACAGCGCGCGATAGCGTCCACCCAGCGCCAGCAATTCCTCATGCGTGCCGCGCTCGACGATCCGGCCGCCTTCGACGAACAGGATCTGGTCGGCATGCATCAGGGAGCTCAGCCGGTGCGAGATGATGAGTGTGACGCGGTCCCTGGCGAAGCGCTTCATCGCCGCCCGGATGCGCTGTTCGGTACCGGCATCTATTGCCGCGGTCGAATCGTCGAAGACCAGCACCGATGGCCGCAGCATCAGGCTCCGCGCAATGGTCAGGCGCTGCCGCTGGCCACCGGAAAGCGACGCGCCGCGCTCGCCGACAACCGTGGTGTAACCGGCCGGGAGGCCCATGATGTAATTGTGCAGCTGGGCGTACTCGGCTGCCTGCCCGATGCGAGTCTCGCGCGCCCAGGGATTGCCATAGGCGATGTTGTTCTCGATCGAGGTGGTGAACAGGAACGCATCCTGCTGCACGACGCCGACGGCCTTGCGCAGCGATTTCAGCGTCACCTCACGAATGTCCTGGCCGTCGATGGTGATCGAACCCGAAGTGACGTCGTAGAAACGCGGGATCAGATGCGCGATGGTCGACTTGCCGCTGCCCGGTGGGCCGACAATGCCGATGGTCTCGCCAGACCGGGCCTCGAAGG
>NZ_RZOM01000336.1:0-5605 GCF_003999175.1 Mesorhizobium sp. M7A.F.Ca.ET.027.03.2.1
GTCTATCCGCCGGCGCGTGCGCTGGAAGTGGCGCAGGACCGGGTGGACGAAAAAACATTCCTCAACGGCATCGGCATTGCCACCGCCGATTTCCACGCCGTCGACAATGATGACCAGCTGGTCGCGGCGCTGAAAGCATTCGACGGCAGCGGTGTCCTGAAGACCCGGCGCATGGGCTATGACGGCAAAGGCCAGCGCGTCTTCCGCAACATGGAAGCCGGCGGCTTCGCCGGCACATGCGAGGCGATGGGCAATGTGCCTCTGATCCTGGAGGCCTTCGTGCCGTTCGAGCGCGAGATATCGGTGATCGCGGCGCGTGGGCTGGACGGTGCGGTTGTCGCCTACGATCCAGCCGAGAATATCCATCGCAACGGCATTCTCCACACATCGACCTTGCCGGCCGCCATTATGCCGGAGACGCCGGAAGCGGCCCGGACGGCCGCATCGAAGATCCTGTCGGCGCTGAACTATGTCGGCGTCATCGGCGTCGAGTTCTTCGTGCTGGCGGACGGCTCGCTGCTGGCCAACGAGATCGCGCCGCGCGTGCACAATTCCGGCCATTGGACGGAAGCCGCCTGTATCGTCTCGCAGTTCGAGCAGCATATCCGCGCCATCGCCGGCCTGCCGCTCGGCGCCCCGGACCGCCATTCCGACTGTGTGATGGAAAACCTGATCGGCGACGATGTGCTGCGCGTCCCGGAGCTTCTCGCCGAGCCCGATCTGATGCTGCATCTCTACGGCAAGGCCGAAGCGCGGCTCGGCCGCAAGATGGGACATTTCACTCGGATCAGCCGTCGCGCCTCATAGGGTTGCCTACTGCAAATCGTCGCTCTCGTCCTCGCCTGGTTTGACGCAACTCAAATCGCCTTCCTCGCAATTGGCCGCGGCAGCGAGCTGCTTGATGCGATCATTGGTCAATCTGGTCAGGCATTGCGATACTGCCATCGGATGGATCGAGCCGTCTTGACTGGCGGCGGTGGAATGCGCGCATTCGGCATCGCGAAAAGTGATCCAGGCGCGCTGCGCCACCTGCAGCAATCTCTTGCCGCCGGCGTCATCCGAGCTGGTGAGGTCCTGATAGGCCTTGTTGAGCTTGGCGTCGGCCGCCTGATAGTCTTCGCCGGCACAGATGTTCATCATCTGCTGGCTATCGTCGCTGCGGTCGCATTCCTGCGCGCGAGCAACCGAAGCTGCCGCCAGCAGGACAAGGCAGGCGGACAGGAACATTCGGCGCATGGTTCTCTCCAAATCACTTCACGGCGACCGCATCATCCCAGCCGGCCCCAGGGCCGCGCAATGCCGCAAGGCCGACATGGCGGATAATTGATGACAGGGACGATTCACAGCCGCTATGGAGCACGCTTGCGGTTGACAGGGACAAGGCTCCTCGTTTATGAGCCTCCCACAGTTCAAAGGCGCGTCTTCTGGCGCGCCTTAAAATTTCGACCCGGACCGGGTCCACACCGACAGGCAAGACCATGAAGATCAAGAATTCGCTCAAGGCGCTGAAGGCGCGTCACCGCGACAACCAGTTGGTTCGCCGCAAGGGCCGCGTCTACATCATCAACAAGACCGCCCCGCGCTACAAGGCACGCCAGGGCTGAGTTTTCGGGCAGGAGGCTGTTGCCTCCCCCCATTTGATGCTTGTTGCCGCCTGCCGGCATTTTCACGCCAAATTCAGTTTGACGTTCCGTCGCCCGGGACTAGAGTCCGGCGATGCGGATTCTTTTTGCATTTTTGACATCTCTGCTTGTTTCCGGCGTCATTTATGGCCCGGCATGGGCGGATGATGCTGTCGCGCCGCCGGCCACTCAGGACGCGCCGCCCGCCGCAACGACGAAACAAGCCCGCCTCGACCAGTTGTTCAGCGATCTGAAACGCGAGCGCAACGAAAAGGCGGCCGAGCGCATCGCCGGCAACATCTGGAGCGAGTGGTCGCAATCCGGCAGCGCCTCGATCGACCTGATGATGCAATGGTCGCAAAAAGCCGTCGAGGGCCAGAAGTTCGACGTCGCGCTCGATTTCCTCGACCAGGTGGTGACTTTGCAGCCGACTTATGCCGAAGGCTGGAACCGGCGTGCCACCGTCCATTTCATGATGAAGAACTACGGCAAGTCGATGTCCGACATCGACCATACGCTGCAGCTCGAGCCGCGCCACTTCGGCGCGCTGTCCGGCCTGGCGCAGATCATGGCGCTGACCGGCCACAAGCAATCGGCGCTCGAGGCCTGGCAAAAGGTGCTGGCCATCTATCCGATGATGCGCAGCGCCCAGGACCAGGTCGGCACGATTTCGGAGGAACTTGCCGGTGAAGGCATTTGATGTCCTGAAGGGAATACGAGAGTAAGGCAGTATGTAAGTGGTGCAGATTGCGCTGTGGAACATATCCCCTACTCCCCTACTCCCCTACAACTTATCCCCCTCCACCTCCGTATCTCCCCTCATGAACCTGATCTACGCCGCCCTTGCCTTCCTGATGGCGCTTATCTTCGGCTTTGTCGGCGTCACCCGCGTCGGATCATGGCTGATCGAGCGCCGCAATCCGCCGATTGGCGAGTTCGCCGACATCGACGGCGCCCGCATCCATTATGTCCATGTCTCGGCACCAGCCAATGCCGAGCTGCCGCCGATCGTCTTCCTCCACGGCGCCAGCGCCAACCTCAGGGACCAGATGCTGCCGCTGCGCCCCTTGCTCGAAGGCCGCGCCGAAATGCTGTTCTTCGACCGGCCAGGCCATGGCTGGTCGGGTCGCGGCACCAACAACGAGAATCCGTCGGCGCAGGCCAACACCATTGCCGCACTGATGGACCATCTCGGCATCAAAAAGGCTGTCATCGTTGGCCATTCCTTCGGCGGCGTGGTGACATCGGCCTTTGGCCGCGAACATCCAGACAAGACACTCGGGCTCGTCTTTCTCGCACCGGCGACCCACCCATGGCCGGGCGGCGCAACCGCCTGGTACTACAATCTGACCACCATGCCGGTGCTCGGTTGGCTGTTTTCCGAAGCGCTCACCTATCCGGCGGGAGCCCTGCAGATGGCTGACGCCACCACCTGCGTCTTTTCGCCCAACAAGGTGCCGGACAATTATCTCAGCTCGGCCTCTATCCCGCTGGTGCTGCGACCAACAGCCTTTCGTGCCAACGCCACCGATGTCGCCGGGCTCTATCGCTATGCCCTCGGCGCCGCACCGCGCTACAACGAGATCAAGGCGCCAACCGTGGTCATTTCAGGCGATCGCGACAAGGTGGTCTATGCACATATCCATTCGGTCGGCCTGGCGCGCGACATTGCCGGTGCCGAACTCGTGTGGGTGCACAATCTCGGTCACAAGCCAGACTGGATCGCGACCGACCTGACCGTCGGCGCCATCGAGAAGGTCGCCGGCAAGAATATAGACCTGCAGGCGATGGCCAGGACCGTGGAGGCGCGCATCGCCGGCGACGCCTACGGCGCCGGCAGATGCGCCGATATCAAGGTACCGCAGGCCGAACTCGCGCCGACCTGAAGCGGGCCGCCTGAATCCGTTCAGAGGCGACACGCTTCAGGAATCTAGCGGCTGACTTGTGTGTCCGAACCGATATAGGCGATGCGCAGCATGTTGGTCGAACCCGGTGTCCGCAGCGGCACGCCCGCGGTGATGATGACGCGGTCGCCAGGCTTGCCGAAGCCTTCGTCGAAGGCGATGCGGCAGGCGCGATTGACCATGTCGTCGAGATCGACGGCGTCGGGTGAGACGACGCAATGCGTGCCCCACAAAAGCGACAGCCGCCGCGCCGTGTTGAGGATCGGCGACAGCGCGATAACAGGCACTTGCGGCCGCTCGCGGGCGGCGCGCAGGCCTGTGGTGCCCGATGCGGTGTAGGTGATGATCGCCGACAGCTTCAGCGTTTCGGCGATCTCGCGCGCGGCCAGCGAAATGGCGTCGGCGCCGGTCGCCTCCGGCTCGGAGCGCTGGGCGTTGATGATGCCGGCATAGGTCGGATCGGTTTCGACCTTGGTGGCGATACGGTTCATCATTGCCACGGCCTCGACGGGATAGGCACCCGCCGCCGATTCCGCCGACAGCATAATGGCATCGGCGCCTTCGAAGACGGCGATCGAAACATCGGACACTTCGGCGCGGGTCGGCACCGGCGCCGTGATCATCGATTCCAGCATCTGCGTTGCAACCACCACCGGCTTGCCGGCGCGGCGTGCCGCGCGCGTGATCTGCTTCTGGATGCCGGGCACCGCCTCGAGCGGCATCTCGACGCCGAGATCGCCGCGGGCGACCATCAGCGCGTCGGACAATTCGATGATCTCGGCCAGCCGGGCGACGGCCTGCGGCTTTTCGATCTTGGCCATGATCAGCGCCCGGCCGCGTGCGATCTTGCGCGCTTCGGCCAGATCCTCCGGCCGCTGCACGAAGGACAGCGCGACCCAGTCGACGCCTGTGGCCAGCACGGCATCGAGGTCCTTGCGATCCTTCTCGGTCAGCGCGCCGACCGGGAGGTCGGTGTCGGGCAGGCTGACGCCCTTCTTGTCGGAAATCGTGGTGCCGGCGACGACGGTGCAGACGATCGACTTGCCGTCGCTCTTCACCGCCTTCAGCTCGAGCTTGCCATCGTCGATCAGCAGGCGATGGCCGGCTTCGACCGAGCTCAGGATTTCCGGATGCGGCAGATAGACCCTGGTCGAGGTGCCGGGCTCGGGATTGTCGTCGAGGGTGAAGGTCTGGCCTTGCGTCAGCACTTCCTTCCCGTTGGCGAACTTGCCGACGCGCAGCTTCGGTCCTTGCAGGTCGGCGAGGATGCCGATCGGCCGGCCAACCGCTTCCTCGACAGCGCGGATGCGTCCGACCAGCGTGCGCATCAGCTCATGGTCGGTATGGCTCATATTGATGCGGAACACATCGGCGCCCGCTTCGAACAGTTTCTTCAGCATCTCCTCCGACGAGGAGGCCGGACCGATGGTGGCTAGGATCTTGACCTTGCGGCTACGTCTCATTGACTGTTTGTTCCCGGGGCGGCTGGAGCGCCTCCCGTTGTGGACTCATCGGTCAGCTGGACCATCCAGCTTGCCTGTTCGCCCGTGTCATGTTCCTGGAATCCGGCGCGCTGGAAGCCCCGGGCGACGCAGTCGGTCACGCCGGCGATCTTGAACTCTTTTTCAGCCACGCACATATTGATCGGGCCGTCCCAGCGTCCACCGCGTTCGGCGTCTTCTGCATAAAGATAGTAAAACCTTGATGACAGCGGCCCTTCGATCAGCGTCTTGCAGCTCGATCCCTCGATGTGCCACCAGCCTTCGGTGATCCAGCCGGCCTTGGCGCGATAGCCGATGCCGACACCGACCAGGTTCTGCGTGGCGTTGCAGACGCGGAAATCGGCACGCGCCGGCGAAGCCACGACCATCGCCGACAGGCCCATGGCAAAAGTGAGGAGCGGCATGGCAAAGGCAGAGCGCATGCGCTGCCCGCCGGCGGAACTCATCCGAAAACCCCTCAAAAACCACATCAGCATCTCTCTGCGCCCCTTTTCGGAAAAGTCCGGGCGCATGTCAACGCACCGTTTTGTCCAATTCCAATCGATTTAGAAAGGCTCCGGCGCACAATTCGCCGACG
>NZ_RZOM01000337.1:0-5588 GCF_003999175.1 Mesorhizobium sp. M7A.F.Ca.ET.027.03.2.1
GCCGACACCGATAGGATCAGCACGGCACGAATCGGTGACATTTTACCTTTCATTGGTGGACTCCGTCGGAGAAAGGGGGGCTGGGACGGCGCTGTCGAGCTCGCGTGACCAGTCAATGGCATTGATGAAGACGCCGAGCGGATTCTTGCGCAGCTGATCCGTATTGCTTGGCGAGCGGATCACGATCGTGAGGATCGCAGTCCAGCGCATCGTGCTGGCAAGGCTTCCGCGCTCAAACACCTGCTCGGTCCATTTGACCTGGAATGAACTTTCGGAGGCTCTGACCACGCTGGTGACCTGTACCGAAACACTGCGCGTTCCGATCTGACCGAAGGGGTCGTTCGCCTTGGCGTATTCGTTGAGGAAGAGCGCTGCGCGATCGCTAGCAAAGTCGTACGCTGCCAACCAGTTCTGCCGAACCAAAACCGGATCGGTGGAAACGGAACGGACATTCTGGATGAAGCGGCCGAGATGCCAGGCGATCTGAGCATCCGAGGGCTCATAATTCCGGACCGCCGGCGCGACGGCGCGCGTCTCGCCGAAGCCATCGACCTCGACGACATAAGGCACGACACGGCTTTGCATCGACTGCCATACGAGTCCGCCGGAAAGCCCGGTCGCCAAGGCCAGGCAGCCAAGGGCCATGATCCGCCAGTTCCTGGCCTGCAGTCGAGATGAGCCGATGCGCTCGTCCCACAGTTGGGCGGCTTTTTGATACGGCGTGACCGGTTCGGGTGTTTTGCCGTAACGGTGCACGGGTCGCTTGAAGAGCATCTAGTCATCCTTGTCGTTGAGAGAGGGGTTGGCGCTGCCTCCCGGCCGGTCTCCGTCTCGGACAGCTTGCATGGCAGCGTGGCGATTTGCCCGGGCGGTCTGTTCAGAACGTAGGCGCCTTGCCCACGTCGGCGCCGAAACAGTGGCCGAACCGGCAGAGCGTTCGGTCATTGACGCTGTCGGCGCGCCGCCGGTCGCGGTCCACGCGGCATCGCGCCCGGCATCGGCGTTGCGCCCAACACTTGCAGTGGCGGATCGCGCTATGCGTATAGCGGCGCCGCCAGCTGCACTGGTTACACCATGCATTCCAGCAGCCACACCGGAGAGGCCAGCGTCGGGCGAGGTTGCGCGCCCGATCTGCCATGACGTGGAAGCAGCCGATCCCATTGTTGTGCCGGCTCGGATGGCGGCGAGACCGCCGCTGGTTGCCATACGCGCGCCAGCAAATGCTGTGCCTCCAGCAACGAGTGATACACCCGCTGCCGCCGCGGTCGTGCCGAGGGCGGCGCCCGCCCCAAGCTGCGGTGCGCCTGAGACAAGACCCGACGCGATCCCCGGCCCAAAAATGCCAAGGCCAAGCAGTGCCAGTGCGCCCAGTACCTGGGACATGGCACCGGCAAGATCCGGCTCCTTGCCTTGCAATGCGGAAGCGAACTCCCCGAAGAGCGTGGAGCCGATACCGACAATGACGGCGAGCACCATCACCTTGATGCCTGACGAGATAACATGGCCGAGCACGCGTTCGGCCAGGAACGCTGAACGGTTCCAAAGTGCGAATGGAACCAAAACAAAACCTGCCAGCGTGGTGAGCTTGAACTCTAGGATGGTGATGAAAAGCTGGATGGAAAGGATGAAGAAGGCGATGATAACCAGGAACCAGGCCATCAGCAGCACGAAGATGGTCAGTGCGTTGCCGAAGATTTCCGGGAAGCCCAGGAGCTGACTGGCTTGGTCAAGCATTGGCCAAGCACCTTCGAAACCGGTCGCGGCAATGCGGCCCGGGCGCAAGAGATTGTCTGCCGACAGATTGCCGGCCGACGCCTTAATCCCGAGACCGGCAAAAGAACGATAAACGATATCGGCGAGGTTCTTGAAATTGTTCAGAATGAAGGCGAAGACGCCAACATAGAGCACCTTGCGGACAAGCCGGCCGAGAACGCTGGTTTCGTCGCCGAGCGCCCACGCCAGGCCGGCAAGTGTGATGTCAATGCCGATCAGAATGGTAGTGAGGAAGGCGAGGTCGCCCGATAGCAGACCGAACCCGCTGTCGATGTAGCGGATGAAGGTCTCCATGAAGCGATCGATGACGCCAAGGTCGTTCATGCCGCTGCCTTTCTCGTCGTGATGAACTCGTGATTAATTGCCGGGATAAGCCGAGCCGGTACCCAAGAACCGCTTCGTCATCTCGCGGGCGGCTTCGTCTGACTGGGCCTTGCGGGCGGCATCCTCGGCCTCAGCTCGAAACTGCGTTGCGAGCAGCGTCTGGATCTGCATCTGCTGTTTTGTCGAAAGCGCCATCAGCTGGTTGGTGGCCTGGCTTGCCTGAAGCGCACCGGCCGCCCCTTGGCTGCGGTTGACGAGATCGGCGAGCAGATCGCCGTCGGCGCGGACGTTCTCGACGATTTGCGACTGGACACCCATGGTCTGGCGGAACGCCTGCATGGCGGTTTGCCAACGCTCCCGCGCAGCACTCGCCACATCGCTGACTTTGATCGTGGCGTCGTAGCTTTCCGGATATTGGCTGCGCCACTGGTCTTGAAGCTTGCCCAGATCAAAGCTGAGGCCACTCGCCTGGTCCATCAAGCCGTCGATGCGATGGAGCGAACCGGTGAGTTGGCCAACGGAAGAGAAATCCAGACGCTGAAGATTGCGCGCCATGTTCTGCAGCATGGTCGCCTGATTCTGCAGCGACTGGATTTGGTTGTTGATCTGCTCCAATGCGCGCGCGGCCGTCAGCACGTTCTGCGCATAATTGGACGGATCGAACACGATAAGGGCGTACGCGGGCTGCACATAGTCGGCCATAGGCTTGGCGATCAGGGAAACGGTGATCAGGCCGGAGAGAAGGCGTCGCCGCATCATGAGAATTGCTCCTTGTCTGGTTGAGGGAATTGCTTGAGAAGTTCGCCGGCCCAATCGAGGCCGCGCGCGATCAGGAACTGCGAGGCAAAGCTGCCTTGCCCGTCTTCGGACATGATCCTGTCGATCAGAGTCTGCGTGGCCGGATCGGAAGCACCGCAAAGCGCAAGAGCGATGGGGCCAAGCTCGAGCTCGAACAGACGGTTGCCGCGGCGCGATTGCAGATAATACTGACGCTTCGGCGTGGCGCGGGCGATCAATTCGATCTGCCGCTCGCTTAAACCGAAGCGCTCGTAGGCTGTGCGCGCCTGGGGTTCCACGGCACGATCATTGGGAAGGAAAATGCGCTGCGGGCAGCTTTCGATGATTGCCGGCGCTATGCCAGAGCCCGCGATATCAGCCAGCGACTGCGTAGCGAAGACAACCGACACGTTCTTCTTTCGCAGCACCTTCAGCCATTCGCGGATGCGGGCGGCGAACAGCGGATTGTCGAGATAGACCCACGCCTCGTCGAGCATGATCAGCGTGGGCCGTCCGTCGAACCGTTCCTCAAGTCGCTGGAACAGATAGGTAAGCACCGGCAGCAAAGCGCCTTGGCTGTGCATTAACTCCTCGGTCTCGAAACACTGCACATCCGACAAGGCCAGCCCATCATGATCGGCATCGAGCAGGCGGCCGAAGGGACCGTCGAGCGTGTAGGGCATCAATGCGGTCTTCAGCGCATTGGATTGAAGCAGGACCGAAAGACCGGTCAGTGTGCGTTCCTGCGCCGGCGCGGTGGCAAGGCTGGCCAGCGCTGACCAAATAGCCTCCTTCACCTCCGGCGTGACGGTGACGTTCTCGTGGGCAACAAGGCTGGCGATCCATTCGGCCGCCCAGCTTCGGCTAGCCTGGTCGTTGATGCTGCGCAGTGGCTGAAAGGCAAGGGAACCGTCCGCTCCTAGCGCGTGGTGTTCTCCACCCATGGCAAGTGTTGCAGCACGGGCCGAATTGCCTTTGTCGAAGACATAAACCTGGGCGCCGGCATAGCGCCTGAACTGCAGAGCAATCAGAGCAAGCAGAACCGACTTGCCGGCGCCGGTCGGACCAACAACCAGCATGTGGCCGACATCTTCGACGTGGGTGGAAAGCCGAAACGGTGTCGACCCACTGGTCTCGGCAACGAAAAGCGGTGGCGCTTCGGTTTGGGTGACTTTCGCGAGATGCTCGTTTGTCGCAGGACCGGCCCAAACCGACGACAGCGGCATGAGATGGGCAAGGTTCAATGTATGAACGAGCGGTTGGCGAACGTTAGCGTAGACATGGCCAGGCAATGAGCCGAGCCAAGCCTCGACCGCATTGACGCCTTCTCGGATCGTGGTGAAGCCGAGCCCATTGATGATGCGCTCGACCGCGCGAAGCTTCTCTGCAGCGGCTTGGCGATCCTCGCCCCACACCGTCACGGTGGTGGTGAGATAGCCGAAACTCACATGATCACCGCCCAATGCCTGAAGGGCTTCGTCGGCATCGAGCGCCTTGTTGTCGGCATCGTTATCGACAAGCGGGACCGGCTCGTTGGTAATGACCTCGCGTAGGATTGCCACGATCGATTTGCGCTTGGCAAACCACTGCCGGCGCAATCGCGTCAGCGTCTTCGTGGCTTCCGTTTTCTCGAGCGGAATGAAGCGCGTCATCCAGCGATAGGCGAAATCCTGATGATTGAGGGTATCGAGGATTCCGGGCCGGGTGAGGTTCGGAAAGCCGAGGATGGTCAGTGTGCGAAGATGCTGCTCACCCAGCATCGGCTCCAGGCCACCGGTAAGCGGCGCATCGACCAGGATTGCATCCAGATATATCGGCGTTTCCGGGGCCATGATAGGATGGCGACGAGGCGAAATCGTGCCGTGGAGGTAGGTCAACGTCTGAGCATCATCGAGGACGCGTACTTCGGACATGAAACCCGAGAAGAGATCGAGCACGCGGTTGGTCTCGTCACGGAACCTCGCCAGATCCTGGCGCCAGTCTCTTTCTCCTCGGGAATAATGAGAGTCGACGAGCGCGCTTTCTGCGCGCGCCTGGGCGTCCGGCGGTGGCATAAACACCAAGGTCAGATGATAGCGGCTCTCGTAGTGCGCTACCTTCCCCTCGAAAGCAGCGCGGCGTTCTTCGTCGACCAGCCACGACGCGGCGTCAGGAAAATGCGAGTTCGGATAGCCCAGCGCTTCTGTGCGCTCGGCCTCAAAGAACAATGCCCAGCCAGAGCCAAGGCGTCTGAGAGCATTGTTCGCCCGGGCGCAAATGCCGACGAGTTCAGCCTCCGTCGCACTTTCGAGATCCGGGCCGCGGAACCGCAACGTCCGCTGAAAGCTGCCGTCCTTGTTGAGCACGATGCCGGGCGCCACCAAGGCAGCCCAGGGTAGATGGTCGGCAAGCCGGTCGGCTTTGCTTCGATATTCCGAAAGGTTCAGCATGCAAGCCACCCCTTCAGACGTAGGTGGCGCACAAGCACGCTGGCGAAGTCCGGATCGCGTCTTGCGGCAAACACCGCTAACGAGTGGCCTGCGATCCAAAGCACCAGACCAGCAATCCATTGCTGCAAGCCGAAGCCAATGGCCGCGGCCACTGTACCGTTGAGGATCGCCACCGCGCGCGGAGCCCCGCCGAGCAGGATCGGCTCGGTCAGCGCCCGGTGGACCGGTACTGCGAAGCCCTCGATATGCTGCTCCCCGGCGGCCATCAGACGAGCGCCCCACCAC
>NZ_RZOM01000338.1:0-5580 GCF_003999175.1 Mesorhizobium sp. M7A.F.Ca.ET.027.03.2.1
CCTGCAAACAGCAGCATCGCCTGCTCCGGGCGTGAAAGAGTTACTTCTCGTCGGCGGCAGGAGCTGCCTCAGGTGCAGCCGCTTCAGCCGTCTCTTCCGTCTCCGGCTTCATCGCCGACGAACCGGCAATGGTCGCGATGGTGAAGTCGCGGTCGGAGATCACAGGCTTGACGCCAGCCGGCAGCTTGACCGCCGAGATGTGGATCGAGTCGCCGATGTTGGCGCCGGTGAGATCGACGGTGATGAACTCCGGGATCGCATTGGCCGGGCAGTGGAACTCGACTTCGTGACGCACGATGTTGAGCACGCCGCCGCGCTTGATGCCGGGCGACTTGTCCTCGTTGATGAAGTGGACAGGCACGTCGACATTGACTTCGGTGTCCTTGCCGATGCGCAGGAAGTCGACATGGACAGGGAAATCCTTGACCGGGTCGAGCTGGAAGTCCTTCGGCAGGACCTGGATCTTCTTGCCGTCGACATCGATCGTGGCGATCGTGGTCAGGAACCCGCCGCCATGGATCTTGTAGTAGATGTCCTTGTAGGTGAGCGCGATAGCCAGGGGAGGCTGCTTGTCACCATAGATTACTGCAGGCACTTTACCGTTGCGGCGAACTGCACGGGCGGACCCCTTACCGACCTGTTCGCGTGCTTCGGCCTTGAGCTCGTAAGTGTCGTGGCTCATGGCATTTCCTTTCGGTTTACTGGAGCGCTCACGGTTGGCAGAGTGCCTGGACCGTAAACGTCGAAAGCCGACATACCCATGCATGATCTGGTCCGAAAACCGGAATCCACTTTTCGGGATCATGCGGGAAGGCGGCCTTCCGCCGCGTTGCCTCCAAGGGTGTCTACGCGGGTGGCGGCTCTATAGCGGAAGGCGGCCGGAGGTGCAAGCCAAAGGCACGCCCAGCCTGGTGCAGTCCAGGCGGTCGCTATCCGCGCTTTTCGATGACGGCATAAAGCACGTTGCGGTTCTCGCCGAAGAACACCCGCGCCTCGACGGTGTTGCGGTCGACGCTGGCATTGACGATGTTCCACATATCGACCTCCGATCGCAGCAGCAACACCCAGTCCATGAATGTCTCCCGGTAGCCGGCGTCAGGCGTGCCCTCGGCGTAGTTCGCAAACAGGAACGTCCCGTTCGGCTTCAACATCTGCAGGCAGGTCTTCGTGAGTTTCACCGCGACGTTGTGGGCGAGGTAGTCGTAGAGGCCGGAGGCATAGATGAAATCGAACTTGCCGAGCTTGTGGCCCCGCGTGAGCACGGTTCGCACCGAGCCGTCGATGGCTTCGACCGCGGTGCCCTGGAAGTCGCGCGCGATCAGCCCAACGCTCTGGGGATCCTGATCGAGCGCAATCCAGCGCTTGAGACGGCCCTCCGTCAAGGCTACCGAGCGATTGGCCTCCCGCAAATGGCCGGCCGCGATCGCCAGGACCTCGGTTTGCGGTCCATTCTTGACCGCAATCTCGTCGACATATCGGGTCAGGAGGTCGCGTCGTTCCCGTGCCGCGACGCATGAGGGTACGTTCTGGGTATGGCTATAGAGCGCCTTGCCGATCTCCGAGGCATTGGCCACGCTCTCTGCCACGTGCGGGTCGCAATAGATGTAATCAAGCAACTGCGCGTCGCCGGAATAGCCCCTGGGCTTGGTGAAGGACCAGTGCGTCAGCGGATCCTCGAGAAAATACTTCAGGATCGGATGGTTCTGCGCCACCGGTATCAACGCATGCCAGACGTCGGGATGAACCTTGGAATGCAGGCCATTGAGGAAGGACAGCAAGCGACCGACGATCTCGGCGGGGTTCTTGTCCTGTTCGATCTGCTGCTGTGTCGCGTGGAGAATGAGCGCCAGCTCCGCGCGCGCGGTTTCGAACGCTTCGCCATGATGCTCGAGCTTTCCCCGAGGCAGCGTGCCGGCGAGCATCGCGGCAGTAATCAAGCTTTTGCCATCAAGAACGGTCTGCACGCCATCACTCCATAGTTAACAGTCGGTTAACTTATTGCGTAGAATGCTCCATTTGCCAATGTCGGGCTGACGGCATTTTATCGTTATGATTAATTTCCCGCCAACCATGTTCCTCTTTAGACGGCTTCCGGCCCGAATTCCGGGTTCGAGTTAACGGAAACTTGTCTTGCGCGATTGCATTTGTTTGCCCGGCGTCGCAATCGCCGTCGCGTCCCAAAGGAGCCGGCCCGCGTGGGGGCAGAAGCTGGAAATGAGTTCGGAAAACAAAATCCCTTTCAAACGGGGTCTATTGTGATGAACGAACACCTGTCCTCCGTATTGGTTGATACGGTTGATGCGGAGCCGTACGAGCCGCGCTATGAACTGAGCGCCGACGAGCTCCGCACCCTTTACCGCACCGAAGCGCAGGCGACGCGAAGAGGAGAAGCCAGGCCAGGGCTCTGGATTGCGGTTGCGATCTATCTCTTGTTTTCGGCAACGGATCTGCTGCTGATCCCGGACGTTGCCGCCTACACGATCACGGCGCGCTTCGCGGTCGGCTTGAGCGCGCTTTTGATCCTCGAAGCACAGCTTCGCCGGGGGATTGGAACGGAATGGCTCGACGTGACCTGCGCCGGAGCCATCATCTTCGGCTATGTTGGTTGGTTGTGCCCAGCGGTTCTTGGCGCGGACAAGGAAAGCGTCTCCTACTATATGGTCTTCGGGACCATATTCATGATGAGCGCAAATCTTTTCTTTACGTTCAACTTCAAGCTTTCCATCGTAACTTCCGCAATAATATTGTGCATACTTTACATCGTGAATTATTTCGTTCCTTCAACCCTTACATATAAAATGGTATTCGGGGCTTTTTATATTTCCTGTTTCACGTTCACCTCGTATGTGAACTGGAAGCTGAATGAGGAACGCTACAACGTCTTCCTGAATGCCCTGGAAGCCAAGATCCAGCACAATGAGGCGACCGAACGCGGCAAGGCCCTGCTGAGGTTGTCGCGGACCGATCCGCTGACGGGTCTGGAGAACCGGCGCGCGATCGACGAAAAGCTGCGGGACTACTGGAGCGAATGGCAAAAGGTAGGCACCAGCTTCGGGGCGATCCTCATCGACGTGGACTTCTTCAAGAAATTCAATGACTGCTACGGCCATCAAGAAGGCGACCGCTGCCTGATCCATGTCGCCAATGCCCTTAGCGATATGATCAAACAGTATAATGGCTCCATCGGCCGCTATGGCGGTGAAGAGTTCATCGTCCTGGCTCGCATGGAGAAAAAAGAGCAGATCCTGGACATCGCGGAAGCCATTTGCAGCACAGTGGAGAACCTGGCTCTGACGCACGAACTGCGGCGCGACGGCGTCTCGATCGTAACCGTGAGCGTTGGTGCCGCATTCACCAGGACGCAGACCGGGGCCAAGCTGGAGAAGATCATCCACGAGGCCGATCGCGCGCTTTATCTGGCAAAAGCCGGCGGCCGAAACTGTGCCCGGCTGTTCGACCCAACCGATCCGCAAAGCAGCGACGAGAGCGAGAACATTGCGGCCTTGCTGAAGATCGCGATCGGCCAGAATCTCGTTTCACTGGTTTATCAGCCTATCCAGGATGTCAAATCGGACCGGGTTGAAGCGGTGGAGGCTCTGATGCGCCTCAAAATGCTGGATGGCACATCGGTTCCGCCGAGCCTGTTCATTCCCGTCGCGGAACGAACCGGCGCGATCCTGGAACTCGGGCGCTGGGCGATAAGGACGGTGTGCGCCGAGCTCCTGGCGGACGACCACGTCCGTGTCGTCAGCGTCAACGTCTCTCCGATCCAGCTTAAGACACCTGGCTTCGCAACGTCTGTCGCGACCATTCTGGGCGAAACCGGCGTCGCCGGCAGCAGGCTGGCCTTCGAGATCACCGAAGGGCTGGAGATGGAGATGCACTCGGACATTCTGCGCTGCATCAGCGACCTGAAGCTGCTCGGGATCAAGATATGGCTTGATGATTTCGGGACCGGCTTTGCGGGCCTTTCGTGGCTTCGCCTGATCGATTTCGACACGGTGAAGATCGACCGCTCTTTTCTGCACGACTGCAGCTCCCTGAGCGGCAAGGCGATGCTGCAGGACATCATCACCCTGGTTCGAAATCGCGGCCACAAGATCCTGGTCGAAGGGGTGGAAACCGACGAACAGATGGCTTTGATGCGCGAATTCGGCATAGACAAGATCCAGGGCTTCCATGTCGGCCGCCCCGCTCCCGCTGTCAGTTTCCAGGCAAAGCGGGCCATGCGCAAACGGTCATTTGCCGTGCTTAAGTCCGCATGATGATGGCCTCTGTCCGACGTTTGGCTTAGCCGCCGTCAAAAGCCGTGCTGATTGCAATCAATCCATGACAGGGCCAAGCAAGGGGCTAGCGGTCGCCGGTCAACGCGTTGCGTAGCGCCTGGATCTGCCGGTTCAAGGCATCGAGCTCGGCCAGCGTCATGCCCGAGCGTTCGACCAAGGTCTCGTTCAGACAGTTGCACTGGACAAGCAGCCCGCGCCCGGCTGATGTCAGATCGACCTGCACCTGGCGCTCGTCGGTCTGGCTGCGCTGGCGCGTCACCAGCCCGGCCTGCTCCATTCGCTTCACCAGCGGCGTGACGGTGCTCGATTCCAGAGCGAGCCTGTGGGCGATCGTGCCGACCGACATGCCGTCGGCCTCTCCAAGCGCGTTCAGTACCAGGTACTGCGGATAGGTGATGCCCATATCGTCCAGCATCGGCTTGTAGGTGCGGTTGATCGCCATGCTGGTGGCGTAGAGCGTGAAACAGAGCTGATTGTCCAACGGGAGAGGCACGGCGCATTCCTTTTGCCAATATGGGCATCAATTCGATACCACGAAAAATAATATCGCGATACATATTTTTGTGGACAAGGGTTTTGGGCCGCGTTAGCTATATGGTTATCGCGATATTGTTTATTGCGGACATAACCAAAGGAGATTGAGATGACCTCGCAAACCAAGCCCGGCTCCGGCAGCGGTACGATCACCACCAAGGACGGAACGCAGATTTACTACAAGGACTGGGGGACCGGGCAGCCTGTCGTCTTCCATCATGGCTGGCCGTTGAGCAGCGACGATTGGGACGCCCAGATGCTGTTCTTCCTGTCGCAAGGCTACCGTGTCATTGCCCATGATCGGCGTGGCCATGGGCGCTCGACCCAGACGGATATCGGCAACGAAATGGACACCTATGCCGCCGATGTCGCGGAACTCGCCGCTTATCTTGACCTCAAGAATGCCATTCATGTCGGACATTCGACCGGCGGCGGCGAAGTGGCGCGCTATGTTGCCAACTATGGCGCCGGCGGCCGTGTCGCCAAGGCGGTGCTGATCGGCGCGGTGCCGCCAATCATGCTCAAGACTGCCGCCAATCCCGGCGGCCTGCCGATCGAAGTGTTCGACGGCTTCCGCTCCGCCCAGGCAGCCAATCGCGCCCAGTTCTTCCGCGACGTTCCATCAGGTCCGTTCTACGGGTTCAACCGTCCGGGCGCGGACATCTCGCAGGGCGTCATCGACAATTGGTGGCGCCAGGGCATGATGGGCGGCACCAAGGCGCATTATGATTGTATCAAGGCTTTCTCGGAAACCGACTTC
>NZ_RZOM01000339.1:0-5570 GCF_003999175.1 Mesorhizobium sp. M7A.F.Ca.ET.027.03.2.1
GTCTACAAATGGGTGTTCTGGGCCAAGATAGCGGCGTTCGTCATGGTCGGCCTGCTGTCGATCATCCCGACCGTCCGCTTCATATCCTGGAACAGGCAGGCGAGCGGCAATGCCTCGTTCCAGGTGCCGACGGCCGAGCTTGCGTCCGTGAAGACCTATATCCGCGCCGAAGCTTTCATCTTCCTGCTGATCCCGGTCTTTGCCGCGGCGATGGCGCGCGGCTACGGCTATTAGGATGGCGCCCATCAGCAGTTTGCCGTTTGAGTCCGGTTGCAATCTGTTAATTTGCGCTAGTTGTTGATCCATCTGCAGGGTGTTGAGAGGACCCCGCGCAGCGGTTGGAGATTTACGTATTGGGAGGAGATCACGATGAGAAGATTTGTCGCCACTCTGGCTGCTGCTGCGGCCGTCGCGCTTTATGGGTTCACTGCCGGCGCGCAGACCTATCCTGAACGCACCATCACCGTTGTGGTGCCGTTTGCAGCCGGCGGCCCGACCGACACGGTCACGCGCCTCGTCGCCGAAGCGATGTCGAAGGATCTCGGCCAGCAGGTCATCGTCGAAAATGTCGGCGGCGCCGGCGGCACGCTGGGTGCCGGCCGCGTCGCCAACGCCGAGCCGGACGGTTATACGCTGCTGCTCCATCATATCGGCATGGCGACAAGTGCGACGCTGTACAGAAAGCTCGCCTACGACACGCTGAACGCCTTCGAATATGTCGGCCTCGTCACCGAGGTGCCGATGACCATCGTCGGCCGCAAGGACCTGGAGCCCACCGACCTCAAGGGGCTGGTGGAGTACGCCAAGGCCAACAAGGATTCCATAACCGTCGCCAATGCCGGCATCGGTGCGGCCTCGCATCTATGCGGCATGCTGTTCATGAGCGCTATCAAGACGCCGCTGGTCACCGTGCCCTACAAGGGCACCGGCCCGGCCATGACCGATCTCCTCGGCGGCCAGGTCGACATCATGTGCGACCAGACGACCAACACCACCAAGCAGATCCAGGGTGGCACGATCAAGGCCTATGCCGTCACCTCGCCGGAACGCCTCGATGTGCTGAAGGACGTGCCGACGACGGTGGAAGGCGGTCTCCCCGATGTGCAGGTCGGCATCTGGCATGGTCTCTATGCACCCAAGGGCACGCCGGCGGAGATCACCGAACGCCTGTCGAAATCGCTGCAGGTCGCGCTGAAGGACCAGAACGTCGCGGCCCGCTTCGCCGAACTCGGCACCAAGCCGTCGCCCGAGGCCGATGCCACGCCCGCCGCACTGAAGGCCAAGCTGGAAAGCGAGATCGCGCGCTGGAAGCCGATCATCGAAGCCGCTGGCCAGTACGCCGACTGAGATTTGAATAGGGGCGCCACCAGCGCCCCTATTTCGCTCGGCATCGCTACCCACTGCGGGCTTGGGAGAACCATCATGAAACCTTTCGCGATCGACAGGGCCAACGGCCTGTGCGCCGCCCTGTTCATCGGTTTCGGCGCATGGTTCGCGCTGCAATCGCTCGGTCTCGAAATCGGCACCGCCTTGCGCATGGGGCCAGGCTATTTTCCGCTGGTCCTGGCGATCGTACTGATCCTGCTTGGCGCGGTCATTCTCGTCCAGGCCGTACGCGTCGAGGGCGAAGCGATCGGGCACATTGCGTGGCGCGGCATGCTGCTCATCCTGCCTGCTCCGATCTTCTTCGGCCTGACAGTGCGCGGCCTCGGATTCATCCCGTCGATCTTCCTGACGGCGCTGATCGCGTCGTTTGCCAGCCGCCGCATGAAGCCATTGACCGCGCTCGTGCTGTCGGCCGGCCTGACGTTGTTTGCCTTCCTCGTCTTCAGCTACGCGCTCGGCCTGCCGTTCCGCCGCTTCGGCCCGTGGCTGGCCCCGGGGTTGGCATCGTGAGGCGATGAGCATGGATCTCCTCGACAACCTCGCGCTCGGCTTTTCGACGGCGACGTCGTTGACCAACCTCGGTTTCTGCCTGATCGGCGTCCTTCTCGGCACGCTGATCGGCGTCCTGCCCGGCATCGGCGCCACCGCGACCATCGCCATGCTTCTGCCCATCACCTTCCAGATCGGCGACCCGGTCTCCTCCCTCATCATGCTCGCCGGCATCTATTACGGTGCGCAATATGGCGGCTCGACCACCGCCATTCTCATCAACATGCCGGGCGAATCCTCGTCCGCCGTGACCGCGATCGACGGCTACCAGATGGCCAGGAACGGCCGCGCCGGAGCGGCTCTCGCGATCGCGGCCATCGGCTCGTTCTTTGCCGGCACGGTGTCGACGTTCCTCGTCGCCATCTTTGCCCCGCCGCTGACGGCGATCGCGCTGAAATTCGGCGCGGCCGAGTATTTTTCGCTGATGATCGTCGGCTTGGTTTCGTCCGTCGCGCTCGCCCACGGCTCTATCGTCAAGGCGCTGGCCATGGTCGTGCTCGGCCTGCTGCTCGGCATTGTCGGCACCGACATCTACACCGGCACGCCGCGCTTCACGCTTGGAATCCGGGAATATGCCGACGGCTTGAATTTCGTTGCGGTGGCGGTCGGCGTCTTTGGCGTCGCCGAGATCCTGCGCAACCTCGAAAACGAGGATGAGCGCTCCGTGATGATCCGCAAGGTCACGGGCCTTATGCCGACCCGCGAGGACTTTCGGCGCATGGCAGCGCCCATCGTGCGCGGAACGATCATCGGTTCGGCGCTCGGCATCCTGCCGGGAGGCGGCGCGATCCTGGCAGCTTTTGCGTCCTACACGGTCGAAAAACGCGTCTCGAAAAACCCGCAGGAGTTCGGCAAGGGCGCCATCGAAGGCGTCGCCGGACCGGAATCGGCCAACAATGCCGGTGCGCAGACCTCCTTCATCCCGATGCTGACGCTCGGCATTCCAGCCAACCCGGTCATGGCGCTGATGATCGGCGCCATGATCATCCAGGGCATCGTGCCCGGCCCCAATGTCGCTACCGAACAGCCGGCGCTGTTCTGGGGTATCATCGCCTCGATGTGGATCGGCAATCTGATGCTGATCGTCCTCAACCTGCCGCTGATCGGGCTTTGGGTGAAGCTGCTGACGATCCCCTATTACGTGCTTTTCCCGATCATCATGGCGTTCTGCTCGATCGGCGTCTACAGCGTCAACAGCAACGTCTACGACCTCTATGCCGTCGCCTTCTTCGGCTTCCTCGGCTATCTCCTGACCAAGCTGCGCTGCGAACCGGCGCCGCTGCTGCTCGGCTTCGTGCTCGGCCCGCTGCTCGAGGAAAACCTGCGCCGCGCCATGATCCTCTCGCGCGGCGACCCGAGCACCTTCGTGACCAGACCGATCAGCGCCGGCCTGCTGCTCATCGCGCTCGCCGTGCTCGTCATCGTCTTCCTGCCGGCGGTCAAGAAAAAGCGCGAAGAGGTGTTTGTGGAGGAGAGTTGAATTACGCCGTCGCTCCGCTTCGGTCCTGAATCTCTTCGACAGGGTCGAGCGGTGCGATCGGCACCAGCGGTGCCGGCACATCGGTCGTCTTGACCTCGGCCTTGCAGATGTCGGCGATGACGCAGGCCGGGCAATCCGGCTTGCGCGCCTTGCAGACGTAGCGGCCATGCAGGATCAGCCAGTGATGTGCATGGCGCATATATTCGTCCGGAATGATCTTCAACAATCCTTGCTCGACCTGTTCCGGCGTCTTGCCGGGCGCCAGCCCGAGCCGGTTGCCGATGCGGAAAATATGCGTGTCGACAGCCATCGTGTGCTGGCCGAAGGCCATGTTGAGCACGACATTGGCAGTCTTGCGCCCGACCCCGGGCAGCTTGACCAATTCATCGCGACTGTCGGGTACCTCGCCGCCATGGTCGCGGATCAGCGCCTGCGACAGAGCAATCACATTCTTCGCCTTGTTGCGCCACAGCCCGATGGTGCGGATATATTCGCCGACCCTTGCCTCCCCCAGCGGCAGCATCTTGTGAGGCGTATCGGCGGCCTTGAACAGCGCCCGCGTCGCCTTGTTGACGCCGGCATCCGTCGCTTGCGCCGACAGCACCACCGCCACCAGCAGCGTGAAGGCGTTGACATGTTCGAGTTCGCCCTTCGGCTCGGGCCTCTGGACGGAAAAGCGCCGGAATATCTCGTGCACTTCGGCCGGGCTGTAGCGCGAGGTGCGCCGCACCGGCCGCGGGCGTGGCTTGGCGTTCGACCCATCGCGCCGTGCGGGCAACAGCTCTTTTTTGGACATGGAAGAATCTTTGGACTTGGGGCTCGCCATTTCCCTCCTATAATATCCCGCCATGAGCGACACAAACGCCTCGTTTCAGGCCGACGAGCCATTCTTTCAGGCTCTACTCACCCCGCACCGGTCGCTGGGCCGGACAGGCTTCTTCATCCTGATGGGCGCGCTGCTGTTCGGCTGGCTGGTGACAGGCGCGTTTTTCCTGTCGCGCGGCGCCTGGCCGGTGTTCGGCTTCTTCGGCCTCGACGTGGTCGCCGTCTACATCGCCTTTCGCATCAACTATCGTGCCGCTCGCGCACGCGAGGAAGTCTCGGTCTCGCGCACCAGCCTCGACATCCGCAAGACCGCCCCCTCGGGGAAATCGGAAGCGCATCGCTTCAATCCGTTCTGGGCGCGGTTTTCGGTGGCCCGTCACGCCGAGATCGGCATCACAGGGATGACGGTGGAAGGCCAAGGGCAGAACGTGCCGATCGGATCGTTCCTGGACCCCGATTCCCGCGAGAGCTTTGCCACCGCCTTTTCGCGGGCGCTGGCGACCGCCAAGGCACGCTGAGCCTGCCACGAGCGGTTCCTGGGCTCGAATTCCGTGTCCATCTGGGTATGCGCCGCAGGAAGGCAAGTTTCGGGTGGCGATCGACGCCCCGAGGGGCGATATTCCGGCTCAAGGAGACAGTTCCATGAGCACACACACCGCGGTCCTCAAAAAGGATATCACGCCTGAAGGCAGCGACTACGAGATCGTGCGCCGTGCCATCGAGAAGATCAGTCTCGACTATCGTGACCAGCCTTCCCTTGAAGAGCTGGCCGAGGAGGTCGGCGAGACGCCGACCGGCTTGCAAAAACTCTTCACCCGCTGGGCCGGCCTGTCGCCCAAAGCCTTCCTGCAGGCGGTGACGCTGGACCATGCGCGCAGGTTGCTCGATTCCGGCATGCCGCTGCTCGAGACCTCGTTCGAACTGGGCATGTCCGGCCCGGGCAGGCTGCATGACCTGTTCGTCACGCATGAGGCGATGTCGCCGGGCGACTACAAGACACGCGGCGCCGGGCTCGCCATCCGCTACGGCTTCCATTCCTCGCCGTTCGGCACCGCCCTGATCATGGCCACCGAGCGCGGGCTTGCAGGCCTGGCGTTCAGCGACCCCGGCGAGGAACGCGCCGCCTTCGCCGACATGTCCAGCCGCTGGCCGAACGCCGTCTATGTCGAGGACATGACTGCTACCGGTCCCTATGCCGCCCGTATCTTCGACCCGACGCTGTGGCGCCCCGACCAGCCGCTGCATGTCGTCATGATCGGCACCGACTTCCAGGTTCGCGTCTGGGAGGCGCTGCTCAAGATCCCGATGGGTAAGGCCCGCACCTATTCCT